>JBBSEL010000205.1:0-6619 GCA_038239755.1 Chloroflexia bacterium
AAGCCGCCTGAGGCGGCAGAGCAGAGGCACGCGCCTCTGCTCCGCCACCTGACCCGCGCCGTCCCCCTCGCGCCCGTCCCCTCGCGCCCGTCCCCCACGCGCCCCGCCCCCCGCGCCCCCGCCCCCCCCCCCCCGCCCCCCGCCCCCCCCCCACTACCCCAGCAAAGGATCGCTCCCCGGCCAATCCGCGGACGTTGAAACAATCCTACTCCTACCGATAGGGCTACCAAGCTTAACATAAGCATCTTCTTGCATATGACCGCCTAAATGTAGTAAAATGGACCTGCCAACCATCAAGCAAACACAAACATCGAGACTCAGGGCCGTTGGCCTTTCCAGGGGGATGAGCGGACACCGGCTGAAAGTTTCGATAGGGTTGATTTGTGTAGGAGACACCCGATTTTATGAGTGCCATCGCTAATGTTGAACCCCGCGATGAGGGCGCACCCAGCACTAATACCGTCTTGCTGGTGGCCCGGCTGCTCACCGCGCTACGGCTGCTCACCATCGGCTGTGTGATCATCATCCTAACCGCGCTCGCGCAACAAGGGATCACCTCCCTCCCCTGGGCCAACGTCCTCGTTGGCCCTCCCCTTTTGCTCTACGCGGTGGTGACGCTGGTGCTGCTGGGAATCCTCCAGTTGCTCCCGCAACGCCCGATGTGGGTGGTCGAGCTAAGCCTGATCGTTGATATCATCCTGCTCAGTTACCTGGCCCTGAACACCACCGAAGTGCTGGCGCTGCTGGTCTTGCTGCCGGTGCTGGCCGTGGGCATTTTGCGCGGCCCGGCCACCGGGCTGGCGCTGGGCATCGTCGTGCTGGGCATCCATTCCTTCCTGATTGTGGTGATGCCCGGCCAGCTTGGGCAATTGCAGAGCGTGTCCACCTGGCACGGCGAGATCTATGTCCTGACGTTCGGGCTGTTCCTCTTGCTCCTCTTGCTCTGGGTGAGCATGATGGCCGGGAGCAACGCGCTGCTGGTCCGCCAGCACGCGCAGATCGCCAGCCAGAAAGCGCAGCAGGCCACCGAGCGCTATGGCCTAGCCTTGCAGCGGGCCAAAGGCGTTTATCACGTCACCTATACCCTGAGCGCCACCCTGAACTACGAGAGCGTACTGCGGGCGATCTTCGAGGAGTTCGTGCGCGTGCTGCCGTTCGACGTGGGCATGGTGCTGCTGATCGAGCCGGGGAGCAATTTGCTCTATGTCTCCGGCTCCTACGGGCTGAACAAAGAAGAACTGGACTGCCGGATCGACGGGCGCACCGGGCTGCTGGGCCGTGCTGCATCGAGCGGGCAAGCCGTGATCGTCAATAACGTCCGCGCCGAGAGCGACATTGTCGAAGCGTGGCCGCGCCTGGCAACCTTCTCGTCGGCTATGTACATCCCCCTGCGCTCCCGCTTCGAGCTATACGGGGTGATCGTGGTTTGCATCCGCGAGGGGCACTACGACCAGGATCAACTGGAACTGATGGTGGCGCTGGGCAACAACGCGATCATCGCCCTGCAAAACGCGCAACTCTACCAGACCCTGCGCGAAGAACGTGACCGGCTGATCAACAAAGAAGACGAGGTGCGCCGCCAGTTGGCCCGCGACCTCCACGACGGCCCTGCCCAAACGCTGGCCCAGATCGCCATGAGCGTCGAGTTCATCAAGAAGCTGCTGGAACGCTCCCCGGAACGGGTGCCGAAAGAGCTGGATGAACTGGCCGACAAGGCCCGCCGCGCCAACCAGGATGTGCGGACCATGCTCTTCGAGTTGCGCCCGGTCATCCTCGAAAGCGCCGGTCTGGTCGCCGCGCTGGAATCGTATGTGCAGCGCTTCCCGTCCACCGAATTGCCCCGCGTCCACTTCAAGGCCGACGAAATCCAGGGTCGGGTCAGTCCGGGGGCCGAAACCACCGTCTTCAACGTGGTGCAGGAAGCGATCAACAACGCCAAGAAGCACGCCCGCGCCCGCAACATCTGGGTGACCTTGCGCCAGACGGGTGCCCAGGTGATCGTCACCGTGCAGGACGACGGTCAGGGTTTCGATGTGGGCGGCCAGCAGGATGCGGCGGTCAAGCGCGGCAGCTATGGCCTGCTGAACATGCGCGAACGCACCGCCGCCGGCGATGGCGACCTGAACATCACCTCGGCGCGAGGCCGGGGCACCACCGTCAGCCTGACCGTCCCCCTCGCCACCGCCTAGAGTCTCCCCCCACCCACACCGGACAACTGTCGTGGCCGGTTGCCCGGTGCGGGATTCAGCGGGCCTGCCAGACGCACCGGATAGGCCACCAACCAGCCCCTTGCATAACCCGCCTGCCGGATGGTATACTGCGTGCTAACCAACATCCAGGCTAAAGGCACTAGAGGGGCATTGTGGGAGTCACGCCGACCGACAGCAGCCAGATCCTCATTGAAGCAGGAAACGATGCAGCAGGCTACGCCGGGCTGCAAGAAAGCGCTGTCCAGGATCTCCACGATGCCGCCGGGCGGGTGATGAGCAAGCAGATCGAGAGCTTGCGACGACTGGAGCGCGATGCTGCCGGTCGCCTGCGGGCCGCGACGGTGGAAGTGCAGCAATTAGAGCGCTTTCTTGACGAGGTCCACTACCGCGAACGCTTCGTCGGGGACCTGCTGGCCCACGCCAGCGAGAGCGAGGCTGCTCCCTTGCGCCAGCAATTGGCCGCGTCCCAGGCCCAGGCGGAGCGTCTGACGGTCCGGGGAGTGGCATTGCGCCGCGCCCACGCCCGCCTGGAACAACTACACACCCGGCTGGGCTGGCTCCTGCGCCAATTGGAAGTGAGCGCGGAGCGCATGGCCGGGACCGGGGGGGACGAGGACCCGTGGGCGCTCGTCATGCGGGCGCAACTCATCCAGGGCCAGGAGGTTGAGCGATCGCGCCTCGCCCGTGAAATCCACGATGGCCCGGCGCAGGTGTTGACCAATACCCTCCTGCGCCTGCAATTATGTGAACAACTGGTGGCCCAGAAGCCCGATGAGGCGCTAACCGAGTTGGCCCGGTTACGCGGCGCGGTGCGCGAGGGGTTACGGGATGTCCGTCGCTTCTTGTTCAACCTGCGCCCGGCCTCGCTGAGCGAAGTGGGTCTCGTCACGACCCTGCGGCGGCTGATTCAAGACACCCAGGATCAAGGCTTACTCACCATTGGGGCCGTCTTGCCCGAACAAATCAGCCTGTCCCACGACCAGGAAATGGCGGTTTTCCGCATCATCCAGGAAGCGATTCATAACGTGGTCAAACACGCCGAAGCCACGCAAGTGGACCTGGCCTTCGCCCGGCAGGGCGAGGGCGGCTGGGAGATCACGATTGCCGACAATGGCCGGGGGTTCGAACTGGGATCTTCGGCCACACGGGTCGGCTCCGGGCTGGTCAGTATGCGCGAACGGGCCACCATCATCGGTGGCACGCTCGACGTGACCAGCCGCCCGGGGTACGGGACCAAATTGACCTTGACCGTGCCGGTCACCGACCCAGAATCTATCGGAGACGAGGCCAGCTAGCACCCCCGGCCCACAACCCGCCGGGCCTGGCCGCTCTCTATCTTGCACCAGGATCAGGAGGCAGACTCATGGATCGTAGTCGTGTACTCGTCGTGGATGATCATCCGCTGTTCCGCCAGGGCGTGCGCTATACGCTCGAGGCGAGCGGAGAATTCGAGATCGTCGGAGAGGCTGCCGATGGGCAGCAGGCTATCAAGCTGGCCGAACAACTCGGCCCCGATGTGATGCTGGTTGATATCAACCTGCCGGGGCTGAACGGCCTCGAAGTGGCCCGCGTGGTGCGCCGCCGCCATCCCCAGACCGCCTTGATCATTCTCACCGTGTACGAAGACGATGAGCAGTTGTTCAACGCGATCAAGGTGGGGGCGGCGGCCTACTCGCCCAAAGACATCAGCCCCGAACAGTTGTTGCAGATCACCCGCCTGGTCGCCCAGGGGCACTACCTGATCAACGAGAACGTCCTCTCGCGCCCGTTTGTCGCCTCGCGCGTGCTCAAGCAGTTCCGCGAATTGACCACCCAGGAGTCGGAGGGCGGCATGGTCTTCGCCCCGCTCACCGGGCGCGAGGTCGAAATCCTCGATTGCATTGCGCGGGGCCGCAGCAACAAGCAGATCGCGGTCGAACTGAACATCAGCGACCAGACGGTGAAAAACCACATCACCGCCATCCTGCGCAAACTGAACGTCAACGACCGCACGCAGGCCGTGATCCACGCCATGCGTCATGGTTGGATCAAGGTGAGCGACACGGAGTAGCGAGCAACGAGCAGCCAGCAGCGAGAGAGAAGGGGTCAGGATCTTTCCCCAGTATAGCCTCATCGGGCATCGCTCGTTGCTCGTTGCTCGTTGCTCGTTGCTCGTTGCTCGTTGCTCGTTGCTCGTAAAGGAATCTTCCCTTCATGTACGGTATCATCATGGCCGGTGGGGCTGGGTCGCGGCTGTGGCCGCGCAGCCGCAACCAGACCCCTAAGCAACTGCTGGATCTGTTCTCGCCGCAATCGTTGCTCCAGGAAACGGTCGCCCGCCTGCGGCCCTTGATGCCGCTCGAAAATATCGTGCTGGTCACCGGCGAACAACACGCCCCGCCCGCCCGTGACCAGTTGCCCGACCTGCCGCCGGAGAATATCCTGGCCGAACCGGCGGCGCGGGGCACCGCCCCGGCTATCGGCCTGGGGCTGCTCCACATCGCCCGGCTGGCCGCCGAACGCGGCGAGAAGGACCCGGTGATCGGCTCGTTCCACGCCGACCACGTGATCACCGATGTGCCCGAATTCCAGACCGTAGTGCGCGACGGCGCGGCCCTGGCCGAGAGGGGCTATATCGTCACCCTGGGCATCACCCCCAGCGAACCGCATACCGGCTATGGCTATATCGAGCGGGGCGACGCCCTGCCCTACGCCGGGGGCCACCCGGCCTACCGCGTCGCTCGCTTTGTCGAAAAGCCGCCCCGCGCCACCGCCGAAGCCTACCTGGCGACCGGCCTCTATAGCTGGAACAGCGGCATGTTCCTCTGGCAACTCTCCACCATCCTGGACGAATATGCCCATCACCAGCCGCAACTGATGGCCCAACTCCGGGCCATTGATGCCGCTGCCGGGCACCCCGACTACGCCACCACCCTCCCCCGCGTCTGGAACGAGATCCGCAGCGAGACAATTGACGTGGGCATCGCCGAGAAATCGGTCCACATGGCGGTGATCCCGGCGGATTTCGGCTGGAGCGACGTGGGCGATTGGTCGGTGGTGGCCGACTTGCTGGCCGTCGCTCACCCCAACGCGCACCAGAACGCTGTGGTCGGGCAACACATCAACATTGATACCCACCATTCGCTGATCTACAGCACCGTGCCCGGCAAGGTGGTCGCCACCGTGGGGGTAGACAACCTGATCATCGTGGATACCGGCGACGCGCTGCTGGTTTGTGCCCGCTCCCGCAACCAAGACGTGAAGAAAGTGGTAGAGCAACTGCGCGCCGCGAACCAGACCCACTACCTCTAACCCGTCCTCGCGCCGGAGCCGCGCCACCGGGGAGCCGCCACCCTTGCCATCGTGGCGGGGCCGGGCGGCTTCCGGCGTTTTACAAACCTTTTACATCGCCCCGGCCCCACCGCTCCTGCCCGGTGCTATAATAGACGGTATATGCTGAAGACTCTGCGTGCCCGGCTGATCGCCAGCTATATTGGCATCGTCCTCCTCGGCCTGCTGCTGGCCGGTGGTGTGTTCATCGTGCTTGTGCAACGGGTGGAAAGCGACGCGGTCTACCGCAGCCTCGAAACCAACGGCAACCTGTTGATGCCGCAGATCCGCGACGCGCTGCGGGGCGACAATCGGGCGCGGGTCATCACCACCTTGAAAACGGAACTGAACCGGACCAAGCTGCGGGTGCTGGTGATCGGCCCTGCCGGGCGCGTGCTGAACGATACCGCGCCCGGCCCCGATGATGCGACCGGACGGCTGCTCTTGCTGAACCCGGATCACACGGCGCAGGCGACCCAGGAACAAGGGGTGTTCCGCGATGTCGGGAACGGGCGCTGGAACTACATCGTCATGACCCCGCCGCGCCAGGCCACGGACACCGAGAAGCCTCCCCTGCCCGGCAGCGATGCCGCCACCGTGGCCCAGGGTACCCTGACCTGGGTGCTGGCCCAGCGTCCCCCCCAACTGGGCGACGTGTGGAGCGGGGTAGGCCGCCAATTACTGTTCGCGGGCGCGCTGGGCCTGCTGCTGGCCCTGGTGCTGGGGGCGGTGCTGGCCCGCTCAATCACGCTGCCGGTGGATCGCCTGAGCCGCGCCGCCGATGAAATCGCGCGGGGCAACTATACCTATCAGGTGCCGGTGGCAGGGACAAGCGAGCTGGCCCACCTGGCCGAACGGTTCAACGCGATGGCCGCCGACGTGCGCAACGCCCACCAGATGCAGCGCGACTTCCTGACCAACGTCTCGCACGACCTGAAAACCCCGCTGACGACGATCCAGGGTTTTTCCCAGGCCATTTTAGACGGCGCGGTACAGGGGCCGCAGGGAACCGAGGGCGCGGCGCGGATCATCAACACCGAGTCGCGGCGGATGGCCCGCATGGTCAACGACCTGCTCGATCTGGCCCGGCTGGAAAGCGG
>JBBSEL010000206.1:0-6618 GCA_038239755.1 Chloroflexia bacterium
ACCGCTGGAGATCGCTGCCGCCCCGCACCACCCCGCCCACTCCCGCCGACCCGCTCCGCATCCTCCACGCGCCCACCGACCGGGAGATCAAGGGCACGCGCTACGTGTTAGAGGCCGTGGAGCGGCTGAAAGCGGCGGGCTACCCGGTGGCGTTGCAGGTGCTGGAGGGCATCCCCTATGCCGAGGTGCCCGCCTTTGTCGCCGGGGCCGATATCGTGGTGGACCAACTGATGATCGGGGCCTATGGCACCTTCTCGGTCGAAGCGATGGCGACCGGACGCCCGGTGGTCTGCCGCATCCGCGACGATCTGCGCGCCCATTACCCGTCCGATTTGCCGGTGGTCAGCGCCGCCCCCACCTCGATCTATGACGTGCTGGAACGCTTGGTGCGCGACCCCGCCGAACGCGCCCGGCTGGGACAGGCGGGGGTGGCCTACGCCCGTGAGGTCCACGAGATGCACCGGGTCGCCGCACAGGTCGTGCCCTATTATGCCGCTAGAAATCAGAAATCAGCCTCTTTCAGAGTAGGGGCATAGCTTAAGCACCTACTACGAACACGGATTCACATTTCTAACCTCACATTTCTGACTTCTGATTTCTGACTTCTTATTGCTATTGGCCGTCTCCCGGTGGTATAATTAAGATCGGAGGGTTGGATCCATGTCAGCACATACAAAGAATGGGAATGGCGGCACGCCCCAGTGGCACACCGACGAAATGGAGCAGCAATTACTCCAGCAACTCGGCAAGGACCACATGAGTGTGGACACGATCAAGTATCTGGTCG
The DNA here is from genome assembly GCA_038239755.1 of Chloroflexia bacterium. GTDB lineage: Bacteria > Chloroflexota > Chloroflexia > QHBQ01 > JAICKM01 > JBBSAN01. Next base: position 788 of record JBBSEL010000206.1, read on the forward strand.
CCGCCGGGGGCAAGAGTCGCGTCCTCCCACTCCTGGGCCAGATTGCCCTGGGCGAACTCGACGGGACCACCTGCTATGAGCGCAGCAACGCGATCTATGTGCTGGGGATGATGAAGGACCGGGCAGCAGTGCCCTACCTGACCGCCTTGCTCGGGCACACCGATGTGGATCTGCAAATCCTGGCGGTGCGTGCCCTGGGCCGCATCGGCGGCGATCAGGCGCTAGAGCCGGTGCGCCGCCTCTACAACGGGCCGCGCCGGGGAGCCGAGCATGGATCGAACGGCTCCGCTAAGCATATGGTGGCCGATAGTCTGGCCGAGGCGCTGAGTAGTCCCGTTCCCCCGGCCCTGGCCCTCGAAATGCGCGATGTGCTCCAACCCGCGCCCGTGCTCGCCAAGCCCCATTATGCCCGCAAGGCACCTCCGTCTGCGACCTCTGTGATGCCCGATCCCACCCAGGCGGCGTTCCGCAGCCGGAGCCACTCCTAGCGCCGCCCGCCCGCCACCGCCTGCACCCCCCCGCCTTTTTCGGGCGCGGGGGTTTTTATTTCACCGTCTCGCCCGCCCGCTCCAATAGTGCCTTGAGTTGCTGCACCGTCTGCACCGACTGCCCCTGGTAGTGGTTGTTGGTGAAGACATAGGTGGTCTGGGTCGCGTTGTCCAGCGTGGCGATCTTGGGCACCCACTCTGCCAGTTCTTCGTCGGGGTAGCTGTAGCTATAGCGTTCGTAGGCTTCGTCGTGGTGCCACCACTTCTGGTAGTTGCGCCCATGAAAGCGCACATAGCCGATCGGGGCAGTGGCAACGGCGATGGGCGGGATCAGCCCCTTCATCTGCGGCTCGTCCACGCAGCAATAGCCCAGGTTGTTGGCCCGCAAAAACTCCATCGTCTCATCGGTGATCCACCCGGCGTTGCGGAACTCGATCACCGTGGGGGTGTCGCCCATGCGGTCGCGGAAGACCTGGAGATACTCGCGGTTCGTGTCGTCAGGCCGGAACGAGTTGGGGAACTGGGCCAGCACGCAGCCGAACTTGCCGTCTTCGATCAGCGGTTGCAGTGCCGCGTTGAACTGGGTGAAAATGGCGGGGTCGCCTTCGCGGTCGTGGGTCATCTCTTTGGTCGCCTTGACCGTGAAGACGAAGTCGTCGGGCACCTTGCTTGCCATCGCCGCCAGGGTGCGGGCGTTCGGCATCCGGTAGTAGGTGTAGTTGATCTCGGTGGTGCTGAGATGCTGGGCGTAGAAGGCCAGCATCTCGTTCTGGGCGGTGCCTTCGGGATAGAAGTGCCCAATCCAGTCGTCATAGCTGTAGCCGCTGGTGCCGATGCGGATCATGGCAACCTCCTGGGGGTTAGGGGTTGGCGGTTGGTGTTTTGGATGAAGAACAGGAAGCATATTTTGTACCGCAGTATTATGTATTATTTTAATATAATTGATCGGCAGTAGTGGTGCCAGGTGATCTTTCCAACAGAGAACACCCCGTAAACAGATCCATATAAGCCGAAGCCCTCGTATACCTGCCATCGAGGTTAAAAATCAGGCGGCACCGAGCGTCACGATGTAACGTGGACAGGCAGCCGCAAATTTCCCCCCTCGTGCTGAAGAGCACACAGCAGCGAGGCCGGAGTGGTGTACTTCCCTTCGTATCGTGCCCTGATCAACCATGGCGAGGCGCGCATCCTCATGGTTGAGTCTACAGCCTACTGTTTCGAACTACTACACGTAGCCCAAAGGAGCATTACTGTGCGACTCAACTCTACCCGACAGCGAGTGCTGTTGTTCGTCACCCTCCTAGGCGTGACATCCCTTTTTGCCCTGCTGATTAACCCGATCACCCGCTCTCTCGCGCAGACGACGCATGATGATCCGATCCCCCCGCCGCCCTCGATTGGCGCGGATGTGCCCCTGACCTACTTTGGCCCCGCGCCTTCCGAGGTCCAGAAAGAACTGATCGGCCCCTACAAGCTGCTCAAGGCGGGGCAGGTGGACGAGAAGGCCGGTACCGTCACCCTGCCCCTCTACCAGGGCCACCTGCCCGACGGGCGCAATGTTTGGTACATTCTGACGGATACGGATGATAAGGCCAATGCTGATGCGCTGGGCCTGAACTTCTCCAGCAAGCTCACCTACGCCAACGTGGGGCACGCCGTGCGGGACGCGGTGCTCCAAGGCGACGGCACGTTGACCTTCCTCCAGGGCACGGTGGACTTCTCGCCGGAGCACAAGCTGGTCCCCGGCGATGCCCCGAATGCCTTCCCGCCCAAGGAGGCGCAGCCGGGCGCGGTGGGTGACAGCTATTATAGCCCCCTGGTGCGCGTCACCAACGCTGGCGGCCATATCTACAACGCGCCGATGGTGGCGTTCGACGTGTCCGCCGATCAGATTTCGTTCTGCGACAGCGCCCCTGACTATAGCCTCGTTCACGACCATGTTGTTCACATCTGCCCGAAAGATCAGACGGTGACGCTCAGTACCGCGCTCGGCTTCAGCTTTGCCCGTCCGGTGCTCTACCTGAGTACCGAGTCCAACGACCCGGTGGCAGCCACCCTGGAGAATGTCACCCTGGTGCAAACGCTGACGGATGTGCCGGTGGGCCGCGATGACAGCGCCTTCAGCGCTGTGGAGCGCTTGTTCGCTTTCCCCAACGGGCCAACCGGTAAGGACAACCCGCAACGGCAGGGCTTCAACAGCGCGATCACCGACGGGGGCGGTCCCTTGAACGTGCTCGGCGGCATCCCGACCATCGCCACGGACTACAGCCCGCTCTGGGATGTGAACGTGGCGGTCTGGACCCAGGAGGCGATTGACAAAGGGTATCGCTCGCGCCTCACGGAAGAGTTCCAGATCCTCGGCTTTGCCGAGAAAGGGTGGATCACCGGACCCGATGGCAAGAAGTTTGGCTCATCCGGGATTATCGTCAATTGCCCGGTTGTGTTCCGCTACCGCTAGGGCATAGCGGCCACAATCTAAAGGGGGTCGTTTACAGACTATCATATGTCTGTAAACGACCCCTTGTGCTGCCCACCCCTCACCCCTCACCCCTCATACCTCGTCACCAACCCCCAACCCCCAACCCCCATCCCCCGCGAAGCGTGCCTCCAGCCAGGGGTTATGGAGTTGGTGGGCGAGGGCAAGGGCGCGGGCCTGGTGCGCGGCGGCGGTGGCGGGGTCGCCTGCGGCACGCGCCAGGGCGGCTTGTTCTCCGGCCAGGGTGGCGGCCTCATAGGGGTCGAGTGCACCTTCGGCGGCGGTGGTCAGGCGGGCGGCGGCGGCGGGGAGGTCGCCCAGGTCGCGGAGAATGCCGCCCTCGACCAGATCGCACTGGGGCAGCATGAAGCGGAAGCCGATCGCCTCGAACGCGGCGCGGGCGCGGCGCAGCCCCACCAATGCCTGGGCCGGGCGACCCTGTGCCCGCACCACCTGGGCGGCGGTCAGGTCGCGGAAGGCTTCCTGCCGCTGGCGCAGGTTCCCCTCCGGCAACGCCTCGATGATCGCCGAAGCACGCCCCACCTCGGTCATCGCCGCAGCCAGATCGCCGCGCAGCCGTTGCACGTCGGCCAGTTCGCAATGCATCTGGACGCGGGGCGCTTCCTGGTCCTCCTGCGTCTCTACAATCGTCAGGTCGCGGCCAAAACTGTCCAGCGCGTCGTCGTGCCGCCCGATCCGGCGGTAGGCCCGGCCCAGCGCCCCATAGGAGAACGCCTGCCCGGTCACGTCGCCGGTTTCCTTCTTCAGCGCCAGGCTCTGTTGCAGGTACTGGATCGCAGTCACATCGTCGCCATGCTGGGCATAGGCGTCGCCCATCGTGTTCAGGATCTGGGCCAGCAGGTACTTGTCGGCGTCACCCACCTGCGCCGCTTCCTTCAGGTAGCCCAGCGCCTCGTCCAGCAACGACTCGTCGCGGCGGTTCATCAGGATAATGGCGAGATACTGGAGCGCCTGGGCCACGGTGAACGGGTTGTTATGATGGCGGGCCTCGGCCAGCCCGGAGCGGGCCAGGCGTTCGGCCTCTGCCGGGTCTTTGCGGAACAGGCAATAGCCCAGCGTGATCTGGGCCAGCGCCCGCACCCGGTCGTCGGCGCTGTTGACCACCATTTGCAAGTGGGGCACGGCCCGGTCATAATGTTGTTCGCCCACCGCCGTGATCACCCCGATCAAGAGAGCCGCCCGGTCCCGGCGCACCTCTCGCCGGGCGGTGAGGGCCGCGTCGGCGGTCGGCTCCAGCCGCTCATAGTCGGCCAGCGCGTGGTCGAGGTCGCGCTTGGCCGGGGCACAATCGCCCATCCGGTAGCGGGTCCAACCCAGCAGGTAGTCGATCTCGCCCAACGTGTCGAAATCGCCCAAGGTATCGTAGATGATCCGTGCTTGTTCAAGCTGTTGCTGCGCGGGCGTGTTCATGTTCTGATCGTTGAAAGCCAGCCCGGCCTGGAGGTAATAGCGCCCGGCCCGCGCCTGCTCGCCCGCCGCCGCATAGTGCGCCGCCACCAGGGGGATGATCCCCAGCGGCATCGTGTCGCCGTAGGTCGCCTCTAACGCTTGCGCGCAATTGAGATGATCGGTGACCAGCAGGTCAGCATCCAGCCCGGCGACCACGGCCTCAAAGGTCGATTCGGTGAGGAAGTTGCCCAGCCGAGGGAGATATTTGCGCAGGTCGCGCTCGCTCAGGTCCCAGTAGCGCGACCGGGCGACCACCGGATAGGCCGCATCGGGGAGGGGGGTCCGCAGCACCGCCTCTAGCTGGATGATCTCTGATTCCTTCTCCGACAGGAGGCTCAGGTTGTTCATGGCGAACTCGCGCACCGTGCTGCGCAGCCCGGTCACGTCCATGTGGGTCAGTGCCCCCAGCCGTTCGGTCAGCCGCAGGATGCGCCGGGGTACCCCGCCGGTCGCCCCTACCGCCTCGTCCAGGATCGCCTGGATAATCGCCGGGGCGAAATGAGGCTGCAACCCGGCTTCGATCAACTGGCGGGTCGCCGCGTCATCGAGCACAGGGACGACCACGGTATGGCTGCCACCACCTTTGATATGCAGCCGGGTGCGCACGTCGGAGGGCACCACGTCGGGATGTTCGGCGGTGGTCCGCAGCGAGACGAAAAAGACCACCGGCACATCGGTCAGGTGCTGGGCCAGGAATTCTACCAGATCCAGGCCGGGATCGCCTGCATACTGGAGGTCTTCGAGGATAAAGGCCAGCGGGCCGTTGCGGGCGCGGCGAGCGATGGCATCCGCGATCTGCTGGCGCAACCGGGCCAGGGTGTTGGGGTCCGATGCGACCGGCTTTTGATCGAGCAGCCCCTGCACCTCGTCTTCAAGGATGCTGCTCAGCACACCGGGGATCAGCCCGATGATCGGCACCGCCTCCATCTGGCTCATCGTCAGCTTGACCGCCCAGTGCATCGCCTTGCGCGGCACCCCCGGCACCAGCCGCCCCAGCACATAGGTCAGCCCCAACTGGTTCAGGAACGGCGCGAACGGGTCGAACTCGTCGGGACTCCACTTGTCGCTCAACACCTGGGCCGGGTGCGCGCCTTCGTGTAACTGGGCGGCGAAATGCTCCAGCAGCGCGGTCTTGCCCACGCCGTCCTGCCCCAGCACCAGCACCAGCCGGGGGTTCGCCGCCGCCCCAGTGCCCCCTTGCCACGCGGTTTCCAGCGCCGCCAGCACCGGGCCAGGCGGCAAGTACAGTGCTTCCGGCTTCTTCTCTTTTGTCGCTGCCATGCCCCCTGCTTCCTTTGCGTCACACGCAATTCCGTGCTATTATGATGCCATTATATAGGCCCGCCCCTGCGTCGTCAAAACGCGCAAGGCTCTACGCACCAACCACTAACCACTAA
>JBBSEL010000207.1:0-6618 GCA_038239755.1 Chloroflexia bacterium
CGGCAGTTGGTCCTTGCAGGCCTCCTACCCGGTCAGCATCACCGCGCAGGCTATGGTCGGCCTGGGTAACACTGTCTACAGCTTCGGCGGGGGGATCACCGCCTCGTACAAATACACCCCCGCCACCAACACCTGGACGGCGATTGCACCGTTACCCGCAGTCAGTCAATACCATCAGGCGGTCAGCGACGGCATCTCTATCTACATCGTCGGCGGCGGCAGGGAAAACGGGGCTGGAGGCAGGGGCAGCAACCTCCTCTGGCGCTACGATCCTGCTGCCGACACCTACGTCACCCTCGCCCCCTATCTAATCCCCACCGCGCTTCATGCGGCGGTCTATCTCAACGGCAAAATCTACCGCATCGCCGGCTGTGACCCCTGGGGCAGTGGGGGTTCATGTCCGGGGGATTTCAACATAACCACCAATAGCGTCGAAGTCTACACCATCGCCACTAATAGCTGGGCTGCCGCCGCGCCGTTCCCCCTCCACACCGCCTTCGTCAGCGCCATCGCCTACGGCGTCTATATCTACGCCACGGGCGGCTTCAACGCCCCCGCGAAAACCTACCGCTATGACCCGGCCACCGATCGCTGGGAGGATACCCCCATAGCCGATATCCCGAATGGCAGCTACACGTACACAGGCGCGCTCTCGGCCCTGCTCAACGGACGCTGGATTCTGGCAGGCGGTATTTTCTCTAATGGAGAGGTCATCGCCTGGAACCCCGCGACCAATATCTGGGGGCCGCTGCCACCCTTGCTCGCCCAGGTAGGCGGGAACCAGGGAGCAGTGATCGGCCCCGCCTTCTATGTGGTCGGCGGGCCTGTTCCAGGATCCCCGAATACCAACAACCAGCGCTACCTCGAACCCCCTTGCACCACCCCGACTCCCACGCCCCCGCCGCCGACCCCTGCGCCTACCGTCTGCGGGGTGGGGCGCTGGCAGCAAGAACCCTCCATGCCCACCCTCCTGGCGTACAACACGCTGGTCGGCCAGGGTGGGTACCTCTACAGCTTCGGCGGCATCGGTTATACCGGCCCCGCCACCAATACCTACCGCTACGACCCCACCAATCAGGTCTGGTCGTCTCGCGCTCCCTTCCCTCAAGCACTTGAGCATGCCAGTGCTGTTACCGATGGAAGCAATATTTACATCCTTGGCGGCATGTATACGAATACATTCTGGCGCTACGATCCCCTGGCCGACAGCTACACCCCGCTGGCCTCGCCCACCATCGCGACGAATCGGCAGGCCGCCGTGCTGCTCAACGGCAAAATCTACCGCATTGGGGGGTACTCTAATGGTGGGTACACGGCTAGTGTGGAAGTTTACACGATCGCCACCAACAGCTGGGCCGCTGCCGCCGATTATCCCCTACCAGTCGTGTCACTGGCAGCGGTGGCCCTCAACGGCTATATCTATGCCGCAGGCGGGGGTGTCTATCCGCAGCCAGACGATAAGACATATCGCTATGATCCGGCCACCAACATCTGGGATGATGCCGCAGTTACCGACTTGCCCGAAGGGCGCGAGAGCGCAGCCACAGGAGTCTACAACGGGCGCTGGATCATCGCCGGGGGCGAGGGCAACAACGGAGGACCCTACAGCAGTGTCATCGCCTGGAACCCCGCGACCAACACCTGGACCAACCTCCCTGACATAGCCGAAGAACGGCTGGAGATTGCCGGGGCGGGGCTGCCCGGTGGGTTCTACACGATCGGAGGCGTGAACTTCCATAGGGGCTATTCATACTTAACCGCTTACAATCAGCACTACAGCGAGATCCCCTGTGGGGCCACCCCCACCGGCACGCCCCCCACCAGCACCGCCATCGCGACGACTAGCGCGACCGGAACTGCCACGGCAACCCGCACCTACACGCCCACGGTCACCTCCACCCCTACGATCACGCCCACCGCCACCCCATCGGCCACGCCGCCTTGCGTCGTCGGCTGGCAGGTGGTCAGCAGCCCCAACGTGACCCCTGGTGCGAACTATCTGTATGAGGCGGGCGCGGTGGGGCCGAACGATATCTGGGCGGTGGGCGAGGTGCAAAATAACCCCTTCAACGATGGGCTGATCCTCCACCACACCGGCGGGAGTTGGGACATCGTCCCCAACCCGGCCACTCAGGGTGCGCGGCTGTGGGACGTGGACGGCACCGCGCCCACCGATGTGTGGGCGGTCGGCTACAACAACGGACTGGCCCTGACCATGCACTGGGAGGGCACCGCCTGGAGCATCGTCCCCAGCCCCAACATCAGCAACACGGCGAACTTCCTCTTCGGCGTCGCCGCCCGCACCACCACCGATGTCTGGGCCAGCGGCAACTCGTACAACAATTCGGGGTTCTCCCAGACGCTGATCCACCATTGGGACGGCACCGCCTGGAGCATCGTCCCCAGCCCCAACGTCGGCACGAACAGCAACTACCTGGCGCGGATCGCGGCCAGCGCGGCGAATGATGCCTGGGCCGTTGGCTACTACACCGATAACGGCGGGACGGACCACACCCTGACCTTGCACTGGGATGGCACCGCCTGGAACGTCGTCGCCAGCCCCGATCTGGCCGGGAGCAGCACGCGGCTCAACAACGTGGTCGCCCTCGCTCCGAACGATGCCTGGGCCGTCGGCGGCTCGCAAGACGACCGCACCCTGACCCTCCACTGGGACGGCACCGCCTGGAGCATCGTCCCCACCTCCAACGTGGGCGGCATCCTCTTTGGCTTCACCGGGATCACCGCGCGGGCCAGCAACGACATCTGGGTGGTGGGCGGGCCGACCGAGCACTGGGACGGCAGCAGTTGGACCGTGGTCCCCACCACACCCGGCAACGGGACGCTGCTGGGGGTCGCGACCGGCGCGGGCAGCGCTGTCTGGGCAGTCGGGGTCGACACCGGGCAAACCTTGATCGAACGCTATATCGGCTCCTGTCTCACTCCCACGGTGACGGCGACGGACACCCCACCCGCCGCCACCGCAACGGCGACCCGCACGCCGTCCAGCCCCACCCGCACGGCGACGGACACCCCACCCACCGCCACGCCCACCGCGACGACCTGCCCGATGCAGTTCGTGGACGTGCCGCCGGGCAGCACATTCTACCCGTTCATCCGCTGCCTGGCCTGCCGAGGCATCGTCGGCGGCTATCCGTGCGGTGGCCCCGGCGAACCCTGCCCCGGTCCCTACTACCGCCCCAATAACAATGTCACCCGTGGGCAAGTCAGCAAGATCGTCTCCGAATCGGCGGGCTTCAACGACGCGATCCCCTCCACCCAGCAAACCTTCGAGGATGTGCCCCCCGGCAGCACGTTCGCCCTGTGGGTCGAGCGGCTCTCGGTACGCGGCATCATCGGCGGTTATCCCTGCGGCGGGCCGTTTGAGCCGTGCGTGGCCCCGACCAATCGCCCCTACTTCCGCCCCAACAACAACGTCACGCGCGGCCAGCTTGCCAAGATCACCTCCGGCGCGGCGGGCACCAGCGAAACTCCCACCGCCCAGACGTTCGAGGATGTGCCGATCGGCAGCACGTTCTACCTCTATATCGAGCGGCTCTCCAGCCGGGGGATCATCGGCGGCTACCCCTGTGGCGGCGTGGGCGAACCCTGCGTCAGCCCAACGAACCGCCCCTACTTCCGCCCCAACAACCCCGCCACGCGCGGCCAGATGTCCAAGATCGCCGCCAACACCTTCTTCCCCAACTGCACCACCCCGGCGCGGCTCTAGCACAGCGCGCCCGGCAGCCCGCCCGGAGTAACCATTCCGTGCAGCGAAGCTATTCTATATCAGGCGGAACCAAGATGATCATCGTCCGTTAATCTATTGCAACTGCAAGATCGGGAGGCCGCTCAACACAAAGCGGCCTCCCGGTCGATGAGAAAATAGTCGTTTCACATCATGATTTAGGGAGCGTGTGATCATCAACGAGTAGCAAAGGCACGGTGAGCGGGCACCGGCTCAAATCCTGGCAAGCGCCAGGATAAAGAGGGAGCGCTAACGCCATGATAAGTTGGCTATTTAGGCATCTGAACAACGGGCAGCGCGGTGGACGCATCGGTATCCTGCTCGGATGCGGGCTACTGCTACTGGTACTGGGCCTTCCGGCCCTGGGCGCGCAGGCGGCCATTACGCCGCAAAGCAAGAGTGAAGGCGCGGGCAGCCCCGGTGCGCCGGTCCTGGGTCTCACCCGTGACCTCGGCCCGGAAGCACCGGTATTGAACCCTGCCGCCGTGCTCTACGAACAGTTTGATAACCAAAGCCTCAACCTCGCCGCGTCGCAGCAGTTTGAGCCGACCTTCAGCCGGTACGACGACCAGACCGCCGACGATTTTACCGTCCCTGCGGGCGCGACCTGGGTCCTCGATCAGGTCGAAGTGGCCGGGTCGTACAGCACCAGCGGGCACGCCGACGCGGTGAACGTCTTTATCTATACCAACGCCGGAGGCGTACCGGGAGCCGCCCTCAGCAGCCAGACCGACCTCATCCCCAGCAGTGGGCTGGACAACGGCAGCTTCGTCATCCCGCTCGGCTCCCCGGTCACCCTAGTCAGCGGCACCTACTGGCTGTCGGTGCAGGCGCACCAGCGCTACGATCCCAACGGCCAATGGTTCTGGCGCAATCGCGGATCAACCCAGGGCAACCCGGCGGCCTGGCACAACCCGAACGGCGGGTTTGGGCGCTGCACGAATTGGAGCTCCCGCATTAATTGCGGCCTGTCGGGCTTGTTCGACCCCGATCAAATCTTCCGCCTCTACGGGGTGAGTAACGCCAGCCCGACCCCCACCGCCACCGGCACCCCGGCCACCCCCACCCGCACCCGCACGCCCTTCCCCGTGCCATCCACCCCCACCGCCAGCCCGGGCCTGCCACCCCCCGTCATCACCCAGTCGGCCCCCTACACCCCCGCGCCCCCGACCGTGGACCCCACGCCGATTCCGTCCTGCGTGGTGCAGTGGCGCGTGGCCCCCAGCCCCAACGGCGCGGGCGGTAGCTCGAGCATCTTCCGCGGCGTGACCGCTATTTCCACCACCGACGCCTGGGCGGTTGGTAGCACCTCCATACCAGCCAGCCAAACGCTGATCGCCCACTGGGACGGACAAAGTTGGCAGCGGGTCCCCAGCCCCAATGTCGGGAACAGCAGCAACGACCTATACGGTGTTGCCGCCGTGGCCCCGAACGATGTCTGGGCGGTCGGCAGCTACTACGACCCGGCGCTATTCCAGAGCGATGTGCTGCTGCTCCACTGGACCGGGGCGAACTGGAATGTGGTGCCCGGCCCGGTCCTGTCCGGCTATGCGCAAGCCAATGCGGTCGTTGCCCTGGCGGCGAACGATGTCTGGGCGGTAGGCCAAAACAACGGCGCTGCGCTAACCCTGCACTGGAATGGCACAACCTGGGCGCAGGTGGCGAACCCGGCAACGGCGAGCGCCTACCTCTATGCGATTAGTGCCAACGCGGCCAACGACATCTGGGCCGTCGGCTATAACTACGTCTCCTTTGCCAGCCGCACCCTCACGATGCACTGGGACGGCACCGCCTGGAGCGTGGTCACCAGCCCCAGCCCCGGCTATGAAGCCTTCCTGACCGGCGTGGCAACCGTGGGCGCGAACGATGTGTGGGCCGTGGGCTATGACTATAGCGGCAATGTGGATCGGTTCTATCGCACGCTGATCCTCCATTGGAACGGCACCATCTGGACCACCGTGTCCAGCCCGAACCCCGGCTTCCAGAACGACGTGCTCTATGCGGTCACGGCCCTGGGCGCAAACGATGTCTGGGAGGTCGGCTATCAGGTCGGCGGCACCAGCTACGCGGGCACCCTGACCGTGCATTGGGACGGCACCACCTGGACCACCGTCCCCAGCGCGAACGGCGGGACCGGCAACAACTACCTGCTAGGCGTGGACGGGGCCTCTTCAACCGACATCTGGGCGGTCGGGAACACCTATGTCCCCGCGACCAACACACTGGCCGTGCGCTACGCCAATCCGTGTGCGCCGCCCCTGCCGACCAACACCCCGGTGCCGACCGCCACCGCCACCGCCACCAACACCCCCACGGCCACCGGCACCGCTACCCCGACCAACACCCACACCGTGACCGCCACCACGACCCAGACCCCTGGCGCGTCGCCCACCGCGACCATGTGCCCGGTGCAGTTCACCGACGTAATGAACGGCAGCACGTTCTACACGTTCATTCGCTGCCTGGCCTGTCGGGGCATCGTCGGCGGCTATCCCTGCGGCGGCCCCGGCGAACCCTGCCCCGGCCCCTACTTCCGCCCCAACAACAACGTGACGCGCGGGCAGGTCTCCAAGATCGTCTCCGAATCGGCCCAATTCGCCGATGCTGTGCCCTCCACCCAACAAACCTTTGAGGATGTCGCCCCCAGCAGCACCTTCTGGCTGTGGGTCGAGCGCCTGAGCACGCGGGGCATCATCGGCGGCTATCCCTGCGGCGGCGCGGGCGAACCCTGCGTCTCCCCGACCAATCGCCCGTACTTCCGCCCCAACAACAATGTCACGCGGGGCCAACTCGCCAAGATCACCTCCGGCGCGGCGGGCTACACCGAGACGCCCACCGGCCAGACCTTTGCGGATGTGCCGGTTGGTAGCACG
>JBBSEL010000208.1:0-6612 GCA_038239755.1 Chloroflexia bacterium
ACGCACTAGCCGCCCGAATCGGCTACACGGACGACACGATTCGCAAGATTGAAGCGGATGGGCGGCGACCCGCCCACGAAGTGGCCATGCGTTTGGCTGATTGCCTGGAAATACTCACCCACGAACGGACGGCGTTCATCGCGTTCGCCCGCGGCTTGGCGTCCATTGATCAGGCAGAGGGCGGGGGAGATCGCGACCCGCAGGCTCCCTGGCGGCGGCGGAAGCAGCCTCCGACTAACCTGCCTAACTCGCTCACGCGCCTACTCGGACGCGACCGGGAACGCGAACTCCTCTGCCGTCATTTGGAGGGCGCGACGCGCTTGCTCACCCTGACCGGCCCGCCCGGTGTGGGCAAGACCCGGCTCGCCCTCCAAGTTGGTACGGATCTTCGCCATGCATTCGCTCATGGTGTCTTCTTTGTTCGACTCGCGCTCGTCCCCAGTCCGGCCCTTTTACCTACTGCGGTGCTAACTGCCCTCGGCATTATGCCGCGCCCGGGCGAATCCCTCACCGACATTCTCATCAACTACCTGCGGGATAAACAGCTCTTGTTGTTGCTGGATAATTGCGAGCACCTGCTGGTAGGCACCACCTTGATCAGCGAGTTGTTACAGCAGTGTGCCGCGTTACGGGTGCTCGCTACCAGCCGCGAACTATTGCGCCTCTATGGCGAGCAGCGCGTCGCCGTGCCCCCTTTAGCCTTACCTCCTACTGATCACTTCCGCCCGGACGAACTGCTCGACTACGCCGCAGTAGCCCTTTTCGTCGAGCGGGCCCAGGCCATGCAAGTTGATTTCACCCTCGATCAGACCAATACCCCTGCGGTGATCGGCATCTGCCGACAATTGGATGCGCTACCGCTAGCTATCGAACTGGCGGCAGCCCTGGTGGGCGACCGTACACCTTCCGAGATTTTAGCGGGGCTGGAAAGTCGACTGGGACTGTTAGTCGATGGTGCCCGAGATGTTCCGGCGCGGCACCAAACGTTGGAGAAGGCGATTGCTTGGAGTTATAACCTGCTCACCGTGGCCGAACAACAACTTTTCCAGCGCTTCGGGGTGTTCGCCGGGGGGGCGCCATCGGCGGCAGTGCAGGCGATATGCATAGGGGTAGGAGAGGACAAGACTGAGGCGACAGCTTTGCTGGAGACACTGGTGAGTAAGCACCTGCTGGAGAAGGAACAGACGGCGGATGGCGGGGTACGTTACTCGCTGTTGGAGACGCTTCGTGAATATGCCGTGGCACAATTGGCGGCGAGCGCAGAAGAAGCCGAGATCCGCCACCGGCACTTGGCGTATTTTGCGCGTCTTGCGGAAGCGGCGGCTCCGCAGATCATTGGTCCTGAGCAGGTGATGTGGATGGATCGTCTGGAGACGGAACATAATAATCTTCGCGCCGCCTTGAGCTGGGCACCAGCCCATGACACGGAGCAGGGGCTGCGCATTGGAAGCGCACTGGGGGAGTTCTGGCGGCGGCGGGGGCATTGGGCCGAGGGCCAGCAATGGTTAGAGACGCTCCTCGCTGGACCGACACCAGATCTCCAATTGCGGGCGCACGCCTTGGGTGCCGCCGAAGGGCTAGCCGTCATACTTGGTGATTATGGTGCCGCCACACGATTAGTCGAGGAGAGTCTAGCCCTGTACCGGCAGCTTGGGGATCAGAACGGGGTGGCGGGAGCCGTGCGCGAATTGGCGAGTATGGCGATGGCCGCAGGCAAGCTGACCGAAGCGCTCACGCTAGCGACCCAGAGTTTGGACCTGGCTCGTGCGACGGGGGATCGCCGCACCCTAGCCGCAGCGTTGTTTCGGCTTGGGGACGTGGTCGCCCGCCAGGGCAATTTGCTCCAAGCACGCGCCTACTTTCGGGAATGTTTGATCCTCCTGCGCGAGTTCGGCGATTGGCGACCCATGGCGATGACCAACAATAATCTCGGATTGCTCGCCGCGCAACAAGGGCAGCCGGAGGAAGCCCAACACTACTACGAGGAGGGCCTACAGTTATGGCGAGAGATTGGGGATCGGGAGGGGATGTCGATCACCTTAGGCAACTTGGGCGATCTCGCTCTAGAGCAGCAGGATTACACCCGCGCTGAGGAGTTATTCCAGCAAGCTTCAGCCCTCCAGCGGGAGTTGGGTGCCCCGGGGCGCTTTGCGGGTAGTCTGGCAGCACTGGGTGATGTGGCCCGGGCGCAACACGACTATGCGCGTGCGCGACAATACTATGAAGAAAGCTTGGAACTTTGCCACCGCTGGAATCCCAACGAGGCCGATGGGGTGTTGCGCAGCCTGGGGTTGTTGGCGCTGGATGAGGCACATCCAGCGCAGGCAGCACTATTGTTGCGCGAGAGCCTAACCCTGTGCCCCGATTGGAATCCGCCGTACCACCTGGCCCCCGTCCTCGCCGGATTGGGTGCCGTCGCCGGGGCAGCAGGGTTACTAGAGCACGCGGCTCAATTATTCGGTGCCGCCCAAGAGATCTTGACTCGTTCAGGGGTTCGTTATATGCCGTGGGATGGAACTATGTTCGCCCAATACGAAGCGAAGGTTCGCGCTGCCCTAAGCCTGGTCGCATGGGAGACCGCCTATAGGAAAGGCCTAATGATGACGGTCGAACAGGCCCGCGCCTGTGCCTTGGACGAGTCATTTATTGGTTAGACCGGAGAGGCCGGTGACGTTTTTCGTTATCCAAGAACGAGGAGAGGACCCTTGATGAAGACGCGAAATCCCCTGACCAGACTGGTGCTCACTACAGCCGTAACAGTCGCTCTCCTAGGACTGACCTGGCCGGCACCTGCCGGCGCCCGTCCGCTGCCGCAGAGTCGGACCCGCACCTTTCCCGAAACGGGGCAAACGGTCTCCGGACGCTTTCTGGAGGTTTGGGAGGGCGGGCACGACTTTGCCACGAGCCTTTATCTCAATGGGTACCCACTCACGGATCGCCATCCCGAAGTCAATTTCACCGACGGCAAGACCTATCAGACGCAATGGTTTGAACGTGCCCGTTATGAGGCGCATCCCGAGAACACCGCTCCCGACGATGTCCTGCTCGGATTGCTCGGAGTCTACGCCGCCGAGGGTCGGCACGATCCGCCGTTTCGCCCGGTCGCCGCCCGGGACTGCTCAGCTGGCGTGGACTACTTTACCGAGACGCGCCATTGCTTGAATGCGTCATTTCAGGCCTTCTTCTATAAGCAGGGGGGGGTCCGACAATTCGGTTTACCCATCAGTGAGTCCTTTCGGGAGACGGCAGCCGCCCACCCGGAGAAAAGTTATACCGTCCAGTATTTCGAGCGCCAGCGGATGGAATTGCACCCGGAGAACGGCGGCACCCCGTATGAGGTGCTGCTGGGTCGCCTGGGGGCTGAGCAGATCAACCAGGTCGCCGAGCCCCCGCGGACCTATGCCGCTGTCTCCAGCACCCCGGTGGACACCATCCGGGTCGCGGTGAGTGCGGAACCCGATACGCTCTTCAGCGCCACCGCCAGCGTGTATGTGGCCGGGATGGTGCTGGTGACCGTGGAGAACAGTCTCGTTTATGGGGATGATCAGGGGCAATGGCATGGCAGTCTTGCCGCCTTTGTCCCGACCGTGGACAACGGCGGCGCGTTCTACACCGGGGAAGGCCGCGACAAACGGTTAGTGGTGAAGTACAAGCTCAAACACGGGATCAAGTGGTCGGACGGCCAACCCTTTGATAGTAATGATGTCTTGATGTGGTACCGCATCAATATCGATCCCACCGTTCAAGTTACCGGGCGGTTTGCCTTGGATAAGTTCGCCAGCCTCGACAACCCCGACCCCTACACCGTGATTGCCAGCTTCTTGAGTGCTAATGAAGCCGCTGTACGCTACCAGCTAGACCCCGAGCGCTACGCCGTGCTCAAGAGTTTTGCGGACGCGGGCACGCCGGTGACGGACCCATACTACTTCCAGGTGCTGGGAGCCTACCCTCAACATGTGTTAAGTAAATTTGAGGGCCACTTTGATGAGATTATTAATAGCGATTTCGCGCGTGCGCCGATTGGGACCGGCCCCTATATGGTCACGAATTGGACACCGGGCGTGAGCATTGAACTGACGGCGAACCCCTACTACAATGTGGATCCCGAGCCCCCGCGGATCAAACATATCCTCTTCAAGATTATTACCGACCCGGCCCAGATGATCGCCCAACTCCAGACTGGTAGTCTAGATGCCACGGAAGGGCTGAGCCTCAACATGATCGATGCACTGGACCAACTGAAGTTAATGGGGATCACGGCCTACTATACCCCGGGGTCGGGTTGGGAACATGCTGATTTCAATCTGGATAAGATCTGGTTCCAGGATGTACGGGTCCGGCAAGCCATCGCGTACGCGATCAACCGCCAGGGCATCAACAAGGCGATCTTGTTCGGCAAAGGGACGCTTATGGATACCTATCTACCCCCGCTGAATTGGGCCTCCATGATGAATCCGGCGATGATCGCGAAGTATGGGAGTAAGTTTCCGCTGACGACCTATCCCTATGACCCGGATAAGGCGCGGCAGTTGCTCGATGCGGCGGGGTGGCAGGTCGGGGCGGAGGGCATCCGGGTGCGGGAAGGCACCCGCCTGGCCTTCCATTGGATGACAACGGCGGCCAATCCAGGGCGCGCCGGGATCGCGCAGATCGTGCAGCAGAACCTGAAGGCGGTAGGCATCGAGGTGACGCTGGAATATATGCCTTCCCAGCAGTATTTCGCCGACGACGGCCCCGTCTACCACCGAACCGGCGATGTCGTGGAGTTTGCTTGGTCCAGCAGCCCCGATCCCAGTTCGTTCGGCTTATGGCATAGTAGTCAGATCCCGAGCGAGGCCAACAACTGGTCGGGACAGAACATTCCGGGCTGGCGCAATGCGCGCGCCGATGAGCTGATCCTCAAGGCCGACAATGCGCTCTCGCAAAAAGAGCGGGAGCCCTTGTATGCGGAACATCAGCAGTTGTACAGCCAGGAATTGCCGAGTCTGCCATTCTTCGCCCAGCCCCGCATTGCGGCGGCGAAGACAGGGTTGAAGAACTTCCGGGCCGCAGGAACCACTTTGCCGATCACCTGGAATGCGCAGGAGTGGGTCCTAGACAAATAAGCAGGTGATCAGCCGCGCGTGGGAACCCAGTCATCCCGACACAGCGGGGTAGGGAACGGTTAAAGCAGCTCATCTCTGCTAAGGATCACATAATTATACACATATGTGATCCTTGGCCGAATTGACGAAACTGGCAGGGGAGGACCTCACATCATGCCGTCAGCAGAGTCCGCGAAGCCCGGCGGAGTGGATCGCTAATTACTGTTCCTCTGCGGGTCCTCGGATCATCCTGAATGCTTCGCAAGCTTCCCCTATCAACCGCTCCCGGATCACGCGCGCGCGCCGCCACATAATAAGGAAGAAAACAGAGCAGGGGAGGAGTTGCTACTGCGCTGCCCAAGGATCACATAAGCTTACTTATGTGATCCTTAGAGAAGCAGCGCTAACAAACCCTCTCCTACTCCTCGTTCTCCCTTATTGAAGTTCTGCACAAATGCGAAAGCGGTGCTGCAAGAAGACCAATCAGGAATTGCGGTGATCAGTGGTTGGGCACATGCGGGACGGCGGGGTTGCTGCCAGTGACAGCTACATTGATCAGCGCGTCGCTGTTGCTATCCGTAATTTGCTAAGCCCCCTACCCTTCCACTGTGAGAACTCGGTTGTAGAACATTTGATCTGAAGCTCGTAGCCATTTATGAGGTGCCTACGATAAGCACACAAGGATCTCCGAATTGACAATTATACGCACCTTTCGCCCATTTTCTGGGAAGTTAGGGGGGAATCAAAGGCCAAATTTGTGTAGATGTTCGGCGCGAAGTTCAGCAACTGCAAAATGCGGCTCTGTACTTCGGAAAGGGGCGTCACATGGGGCAACTCTTGCCCAGCCTGTTGGATGATGGTCAGCGTCACCCCGTTAAAACTCGCCAACAATCGCTCCGCACTGGGGCGGGCGGTGCGCGCCGTCGGCTGCCCCGCATACAGGCCCGCCAAACTCTCGCCGCGCTCCGCCAAGTTGCGACGCACCACAAACTCCACCAGGCTCAACACCCGTACGCCCAACAGCAGCAGGCGCACCAAGCCCGTGCTATGGTCGTCCCGTTGCAGGTAGATCGGGCGCAGACTCAGCGGGGTCCCCTTCAGGCGACCAATGGTCTGCTCGACCAAGTACTCTTCCCGGTAGCACAGCACCGCCTGTTCCAGCGACAACTGTGCCCCCGGCTGATTGGTGGCATAGACGCGCCACCCCAAGCGGCTCACCGCCTGCTCCACGGCGGCCTGGTCCACCACCACGCCGATGCTGAAGTCCCACTTGTGCTGCACCCGGGCTGGCTGCCCGTTGTAGCCGCGCACCGGCTGCTCCGCCGCCTGCTCCTGCACCGCCACCCGCAGCAACGCGCCGACCCGGTAGTGCGCCAGGATCGCCGCTACTGCTGCATCCACCTCCGGGCGGGTGCCCCGGCGCTTCTTGCCCCGCCGCCGCTCGGCCAGCCCCGCCAACTCGTGCTGGGCCGCCGCCAGCCGCTTGTGCAACCCCACCTCGGCGCTGGCCGCCGCACTGGCCGAGCGC
>JBBSEL010000209.1:0-6607 GCA_038239755.1 Chloroflexia bacterium
GACCTGCCCGCGCATCGGCGCGATTTTGTCGGCAAAATAGGGGTGGAGCAGGGGAGCGTAGGCGTTGGTGCAGAGGGCCACCTGGCGGCAGCGCACCGTCGCCAGCCGGGAGCGCACGATCATGCCCCCACCGTCGGCTTCCAGGCCGAAGACTTCGCAATTGTCCAGCAGGCGGGCACCGCTTGTCCGCACCAGCCCGGCGGTGAGCAAGGCCGGGTGGGTGGCCCCGTCGTCCGGCTGGTAGTAGGCGGCGGCGAACCCGCGCCCGGTGGGATCGTGGCGGGTGAACTCACCGCCCAGGCCCGCTGCCTGGAGCGCCTGCGCCGCCTGTTCGACCTCGGCAGCTTCCTTGTCGTCCAGGGCCAGCAGGTAGGAACCCTTTTGCTCGTACGGGACGCCCAGTTCAGCGGCGAGTTGGAACATGCGCGTACGATTCGCCAGGGTCAGATCCCAGACTTCGCGGGCGGCCTGTTCGCCGTATTGGGCGATGGCTTCGTGGTAGTAGGCGGCTAAGCCCGTGAGGACCATGCCCGCGTTGCGCCCCGTTGCGCCCGCGGCCACATGCCGTGCTTCGAGCAGGACCACATCCTGCCCGGCTTCGTGCAAGCATCGCGCCGTGTAGGCCCCGACGATGCCTGCGCCGATCACGGCCACATCACAGTCGAGCGTCTGCCCGGCGCTCTGGTCCTGCCAGTAGGAGACAGTCATAGGGGGGTTGGTTGGTAGGCTAGAGCCAGCGTGTCACGGGAGGCGTGAAACGTGAAACTCTGCGCAAGGCGCTCTCTTCACGTTCCACGTTCTGCGTTTCACGCCGCGTCGGTGAGGGGTTGGGGAAGGACGGGGGCGTTAGCGATGGCGGTAGGTGATGCGGCCCTTCGTCAGATCATAGGGCGACAGTTCGACGGTCACACGGTCACCAGGGGTGATCTTGATGTAGTTGATCCGCATTTTGCCGGAGATATGGCCCAGCACTTCGTGCCCATTCTCTAGCTGCACGTGGAACATGGCGTTCGGCAGGGCCTCGGTGACCTTGCCTTCCATGCTGATTGTTTCGCCGTCGGTAGGCTGGCGCGGGCCGCGCTCGGTGGTGACCGGGCCACGGCTGCGATTGCCGCCGCCACGCCCACGATTACCACTATAGGGGGTTCTTGGCATAATGTTCTAAGTCCTTTCTAGGAACAGGTTCGGTAAATAAATTGCACGTCTATCATACTCGATTAGCAGTGGCCGTGCCACCGCATCATTTTTAAACACAACAAGGTCAAAGCCAGGAGCACGGCTCCTGGCTCTGACCTGGACGCGATGCATCGCGAGTTAGCGCCGACCGCCGCGGCTGCTGCCGCCGCCCATCTGGGCGTAGCAATCGGAGCAATAGACCGGGCGATTGCCGCTGGGGACGAAGGGAACCTGAGTTTCCTGGCCGCAGTTCGAGCAGATGACCGTGGTCATGGTGCGCTCACTCCGCCCGCCACCATAACCGCCGCCGCCGCCGCCGTTGCCATAACCGCCGCCGCCGTTGTCATAGCCGCTGCTGCTGTAGCCGCCGCCACCGCCGCCGTAGCTGTCGCTGCTGCCGCCGTAGCTGTCACCGCTACCGCGGGCCGCTTTCTTGGCTGCACGGCAGTCGGGGCACCGGGTCGGTTCGCTGAAGCCCCGGCTGGTATAGAAGGCTTGTTCGCCCTCGGTAAATGTAAATGTCCGTCCGCAATCGCGGCACGTCAGTGTGCTATCCGCCACTTTCCTTGATTCTCCTCGTTCCCAATGAACAAATGATAAATTTCCAACGCTCCATTATGCGCTGAGGTGGGCTGTGCCTGGGGGGTACCGGGGGAATGCTTCTCTACCCTGTTCGGAGGAGCCAAGAGGGAGGGAGACTTCGCGCGATCCTGTTCACATGCGCACTTCAACCGCGTTAATCATACCCGATCTCTGAACAAAATGCAAGATCTTTGCTTCATCATTTGCTCATTTTCACATATAAACTTTGTTTTGAAGCGGATTTTGCCCCGCCCGGGTATGCGGTGCTTCCTGATGGCCCCCGCAGCGTGTCCACCTTGACCAACGGACCCTGCCGAGAGTACAATGAGGACAGCTAATGCTGCCCCGCACGGAGCTGTCCTGGCGCCCATGTGCTCCCGGTTTGGCGCACCCCGACGGCGGAGGTCGCTGGGAGAATCGTTATCTATGAAGCTGATTATCCAGATCCCCTGCTGGAACGAAGAAGCCACCCTACCCGAAACCCTTGCCACGATCCCGCGCCAGGTGGCCGGGGTGGACGAGGTCGAGGTGCTGATCATTGACGATGGCAGCCGCGACCGCACGGTGGCGGTGGCCCGTGCCCACGGGGCCGACCATGTCGTGCGCCACACCACCAACCAGGGCTTGGCTGCCGCCTTCCAGACGGGCCTCGATGCCTGCCTGCGCCTGGGGGCCGACATCATCGTCAACACCGATGCCGACAACCAGTATCCCCAGGCCCGCATCCCCGACCTGATCGCCCCCATCCTGCGCGGCGAGGCCGACATGGTCATCGGGGACCGGCAGGTGGGCCAGATCGAGCACTTTTCGCCGCCGAAAAAGGTGTTGCAGGGGTGGGGGAGCTGGGTGGTGCGTCAGGTGTCGGGCACCAGCGTCCCCGACGCGCCCAGCGGCTTCCGCGCTTTCTCCCGCGAGGCGGCGTTGCGGATCAACGTCATCACCAACTACACCTATACGCTGGAAACGATCATCCAGGCGGGCAAGAAGAACCTGGCCGTGGGCCACGTGCCCATCGTCACCAACCCGATCACCCGCAAGTCGCGCCTGATCCGCAGTATCCCCGACTATATCAAGAAGAACACCGTCACCATCGTCCGGCTTTACTCGCTCTACGAACCGCTCAAGGTTTTCTTCTACATCGGCCTGATCATGGTGCTGATCGCCCTGTTCGGCGGGAGCCGCCTCCTGTGGTTCTATTTCACCCTGGAAGGCCAGAACTTCCGCCAGACGTTCGAGCGCCATACGCCGACGACCATTGTCACGCTGATCGCCCTGGTCTTCGGCTTCCAGATCTGGCTGATCGGGCTGATGGCCGACCTGATGGCCTCCAGCCGCCGCCTGATCGAGGAAACGCTCTACCGGGTGAAGAAGCTGGAACTGAATATGGATGCGTTGGAAGAGCGCGGGCGGACCCTGGCCGAAACCCTGGTTCTCCACACCGACGGCACCCCGGCCAACGGGAACGGCAACGGCCCCGCCCCCGCGCTGGCCCCCACCCCGGCGGGCCTGGCGACCGAGCAGGACCAGGAAGCCGGAGTCGGAAGCGCCGAGCGCGCCCCCTGAGCACCTCCGCCCCCCCGTGCGTCTGCCCCTATCTCAGATAGGGCCTCCTGATCCTCGCCACCCCCCAATCGGCTGCCCCAGCACCGGGGTTGTTGCCGCATATTCCCCTTCACGAATTAGTACAATTAACAGTAATAGCAGGCGTGCTCAGCACTAGATCAGAACAAATACCCCATTCTACGCACCCTCGTTTCCGATTCATCGGTCTACCCCCTATTGATCCTCATTTTGGTGGCGATAACCCCTATCTCTTTAATGAACCGTAACGTTATGAACCGTGTATACCTCTTACGCTGTCTACTTGCTCAGCTCATATCCACTTTGCTATTGTCTTTACCTGGTACTTGTCTAGTACTCGCTAGGGGGACCCGCTTCATGCAAATGCACGATATCCAACTCCGCGCCACCACCAAAGAGGCGCTTGACCTGCTCTGCCAGGCCCTTGATACGCAATACGGTTCGCGGGTGCAGCTCTATCGCTTCCGCGCCCCCGATGGCGACTGGCACGCGCGCGGCACCATCGCCGTTCTGAACGCGCGCCGATCTACACGCCCGCTGGCGAAGCCCGGCCACCGCCGGATCATTATTGCCTAGTCGCCGGGTTTGCTCCCGGCAGGGTCTTTGCACCCGCCATCCCAGCAGCCGTAGGCCGGGGAACCTTCTGCGCCCTGCGTGCTGCCGCGCTCTCGCCTGAGCGTCGCGTCGTCCCTCCCTGTGTGCGGTGCCTCCTCCCATACCGCCAGGTCGCCTTCCACCTCTCCGCTCCATCCTCCCGCCTCGTTTTCCACCTCCTACGCCCCCTGCTGGCGCGGCGCTCCCGTGGCGGGTAGGGGCGCACCAGTGTGTGTGCGCCTGGGTCGGGTGTCCGCGACGGTCGGGGGTTACCAACCACCGCTGCTGCAAAGTCCAACCCTGTCATCCTGAGCGCAGCGAAGGTGGGCTTGGCGGTCAGCAGTGCTGAGGCAACGATCCGTTCTATACCGGCAATCGGGTGGCCCGGACAAGATCCTTCGCTGCGCTCAGGATGACAGGATCGGAAAGTCAGCGAGTACCGACTGACGTTGTATCAGCCCAAGCGGTTACTGCCCGGCTCGCCCCGTTGCACCGCGTGGTGCTTTGTGCTATGATACGGGCCGTCACCGCCGATGCACTGCGTGGTATGTGTCTTGCTAGGCACATAGCAACATCCCTTACCCTCATGGCTTACCGGGAGCCAGGTCGCAAACGCTCACCCTTTTAGCCCTTATCACGGGCAGAAACTTAGGTTAAAAATCGCTGACAACGGCTCGCCGCGCCCATTGCCGGACGGTAAAGATTGTGATATAATGCACATAGTGGCATCCCAGAGGTGTCCCTTATGGAGGGCTGTATTATGCATAGCTGGTTGATCGCGGCGGCGCAGACTCCGCCCCCGGCCCCCCCCACAGGCGAGTTCAACCTCGACTGGATGGCGGTCGGCATCTTCATCAGCATCTGCGTCGGCAATGCGCTGCTGCTGGGCAACATCAGCAAGCTGCTCGGCCCTAACCGGCCCACGGCGGCCAAGCTGACACCCTATGAGAGCGGGATGCCCCCCATCGGCCCGGCGCAGCAGCGCTATACGGTGCGCTATTACATCGTGGCGATGCTCTTCGTCGTGTTCGACATTGAGGCCGTCTTCCTCTATCCCTGGGCGATTGCCTTCGACTCTATCGGCCTCTATGGGCTGGTCGAAATGCTGCTCTTCATTGTGTTGCTCGTTGTTGGCTACGCCTATGCTTGGCGGAAAGGAGCCTTGGATTGGGCCTCTTAGAGAATCGGTTCAAGCCGGGGGTGGTGACCACCACGGCAGACTTTTTGTTTAACTGGGCACACCGCTCGTCGATGTGGCCGCTCATCCTCGGCACGGCGTGCTGCGCCATCGAGATGATGGCCGTGGGGATCAGCCGCTTCGACATGCTGGAGCGGTTCGGGATGCTCTACCGCTTCTCGCCGCGCCAGAGCGATGTGATGCTGGTTTGTGGCACCGTGACCAAGAAATTCGCCCCGGTCATGCGCACGATCTGGGATCAGATGCCCGATCCGAAGTGGTGCATCGCTGTGGGCAACTGCGCCAGCGCGGGCGGGCCGTTCCCGACCTACGCTGTGGTGCAGGGCATTGACGAAGTGGTGCCGGTGGACATCTACATCCCCGGCTGCCCGCCGATCCCCGAAGCGATCTTCTACGGCATCATGAAGCTGCAAGAAAAGATCAAGCAGGACACGATTGCCAAGCAGGAGCCGCGCACGGTGGACGTAGAAGCCCAGGTGGTGTAGCCATGCCTCCGATGCCCCCTCTGCAACATACCGACCCGGAGCAGAACCTGGCCGTCCAACGGGTACGAGCCACCTTGCCCCAGGCGGTCGAAGGAGTCTCGTCGCACCGCGATCAGGTGACCCTGCGTGTCTACAAAGAGTATATCGTGGAGGTGTGCCGCTTCCTGCGCGATGACCCGGAGCTATCCTTCGAGATGTGCCTGGATGTGACGGCGGTGGACTACCCCATGCGCCCGCGCCGGTTCGACGTGGTCTACCACCTCTACAGCCTGACCAAGGGCCACCTGCTGCGCGTCAAGGCAGCAGTGGGCGAGGCGGAAGAAATCCCGTCGGTCACCTCGGTCTGGAAGGGCGCGAACTGGACCGAACGCGAAACCTATGATATGTACGGGGTGCGGTTCGCCAATCATCCCGATCTGCGTCGCATCTTGCTCACCGATAATTTTGAAGGGTATCCCTTCCGCAAGGATTATCCCCTGGCCGGGTATTAGAAGGGATGAAGGATAAATTAAGAAGTAAGAACTGCGTTTGATCACCCCGTATTCTTAATTCTTACTTTTTAATTCATCCTTTGGAAAAGGGGGAATAGCAATGACCGTTACAGAAGAAACCTACGTTCCGTCGGCGGAAAACGAGCCGCCGGAGCGTGCCGCGGCGATGGGCCTTGAGCATCTCTCGACGGCGGAGACGACGCCAGCGGATCAGGCGCTGCTAGCCGACGACAACTATGATCTGGCTCCGGTGCAGGAGCAGACCCTCATCCTCAACATGGGGCCGCAGCACCCCAGCACCCACGGCGTGGCCCGCATCCTGTTGGAAATGGACGGCGAGACGATCAAGAAAGCCGTCCCCGACATCGGCTACCTGCACCGGGGCGTCGAGAAGATCGGGGAATATCGCCAGTACAACCAGTTCGTGCCGTGGACCGACCGCATGGACTACATCGCCGCCTTCACCAGCAACCTGGCCTTTGTCCAGGTGGTAGAGGAGA
>JBBSEL010000210.1:0-6583 GCA_038239755.1 Chloroflexia bacterium
CTGACCCCTGACCCCTGACCCCTCGTCACTGCTTACTGCCTACTGCTTACTGCTTACTGCCTACTGCCTACTGCCTACTTGTAAAACGCATACTTGCAATGCGGGGCACCCATCGCCGCGCATTCCACCTCGGTGACCCGCACCCGGCCTATCAGGTTCTTCGCCAGGCTGCTGTAGAGCGCCTCCGCATCGGCACACACCGGGGCATGGGCATCGTGGATATGGGTGCAGACCAGGCACCGGTCGGCGGTCAGGTAATACGCTTCGGCATCCTCAGTGATCGTCTGGCGTGCCCAACCCCGCCCCACCATCGCCGCCAGCGAGTGGACAAACCAGCCCAACTGCTGCGCCTCTGGCACAGTGGCGATCCCGCTCGCCAACGGGCGGGCCATCTCCGATTGCAACATGCGCGGGGCCAGCAACAGCCCATAGTTGAGCAAGAACAGCCGGGTCAGCGGTTCGCCCAACATCTCATACACCGTCGCGAACAACTGGGTCAGTTCTTCCTCCGTGCCAGTCGGTCGCCAGCTATCCGCCGGCATTTCATATAGGTAATGCTTCAGCCCGGCCTTGAGCAGCAGCCGCTCATACTGCACCCCGCTGACATCTTTCACCGCCTGGAGCATCATCCGCATCGTGTTGCCGGGCATGGTGCGCCCCGCCAGCACCGAGCCACCCCCGTCCTGAGCAGGTAACACACTGCTTGTCAATCCCGTAATCATACGTCTATCCTCTCTTAATACCCTAAACACCGGGGCGGTCGGTGACCACGCTTCACTAACCAGCACGGACTACCCCAATGGAAAAATTGCTCTGTGTTTATTATACCCCTCGTTCCGGCGCAATGCGCCCCCCAGGAGGGGTACGATCATCCTACAGGACCCCCGTACCATAGGCCCAGGACCCGGTCCCTAAACTGGGGACGGTGAACAGGACCTGCGGCGGGGGTCCTGATTCGTGATCAGGACCAGCCCGACCGTGAATACGGGGGAGCATATGCGGCAAATGTATTTACAGACGTAGTAGAAAAGTGATATTATAGGACACAAGCTAGGTTAGAAATCGGGGATAGGCTGAGGCGCCGATTTACAGATGTGATGTAGATGTAAGGAGGAGGACGAAGACAGACGCTAGGAGGTCTCGCAGCACGTCGTTGTAGTGCTTTGGTGTGCCGGGCAATGCCAATGCCGGGCATACTCCACCAGAGGGGGAATTGACTTGATGAAGCTTAA
Organism: Chloroflexia bacterium; assembly: GCA_038239755.1. GTDB lineage: Bacteria > Chloroflexota > Chloroflexia > QHBQ01 > JAICKM01 > JBBSAN01. The sequence continues at coordinate 1,233 of JBBSEL010000210.1, forward strand.
AGGCGCTGTGCATTTTCGCGCAACGACGGGCAGTCCGCTGCTGTCGTTAGTGCTTACCCTGGTCCTTATGGTCCCAACCATCACCGGATGGCAGCGCGCCGTCAGCCCAGCCAGTACCGATGGGGGGAGTGCGTTAGCCCAGATCGTGCAGGCCCGTAATGATGCCAGCCTGCCATTTGAGGTGAACCAAGGGCAGACCGATGCCCGCGTCCGCTATATGGCGCGGGGGAATCATTATGCGGTCTATCTCACCGATAGCGGGGCGGTGGTGTCCTACGAAAAGGGCAGCGTCGGCCAGGCCAGCACCGCCGGGGGTCCCGCTGGAGTCGCGCTCCAGTTCGGGGTGGTCGGCGGCCAGGCGAGCGCGCCGGTGGCCGACCAGCCACTGGCGGCCAAGACCAACTACTTTATCGGGAACGACCCGAGCCGCTGGCAGAGCAACGTGCCGAATTACGGGCGCGTGACGTACCACAACGTCTATCCTGGCATCGACATGGCCTATTATGGCACCGGCGGCGCGCTGGAGTATGATCTGGTGCTGGCACCGGGGGCCAATCCCCAGGCGATCCGCCTGAACATCGCCGGGGCCGACGCCCTCCGCCTGGACGGCGCGGACCTGGTGGTGCAGACCGCCCTGGGGGACATTCGCTCCAAGGCCCCCACCGTCTACCAGGACGGTCCCCAGGGGCGCGAGGCAGTGGCCGGGCAGTATACGCTGCTGAGCGCGCACGAAATCGGGTTCTCGCTGGGCACGTACGACGCCAGCCGCCCGCTGGTCATCGACCCGCTGATCTGGGCCTCCTATATCGGCGGCGACCCCGATATCAACCCGCCCCGTGATCTGCACGGCGGCGACTGGGGCATCGACCTGACGAGCGACGCCGCCGGCAACGTCTACATCGGCGGCACGACCGACTCGTATAACTTCCCCACCACGGTGGGGGCGTTCCAGCGCACCATCCACAACTTCTACGTCTCTTTCGTCGCCAAAGTCAGCACCGACGGGACCACGCTGATCTGGTCCACCCTGATCGGCGGCACCGAAGATTTTGTGCCGCCCACAACCACTGCCGAGCGCAATAGCGTCCATGGTATCACCCTGGACAGCGCGGGCAACGTCTGGACGGCGGGCTTCACCAAGTCGGCCACCTACCCGACCACGGCCAATGGCCTGCAACTGACCAACGGCGGCGGGTACGACGCGGTGATCACCGCATTGAACCCGACCGGCACCGCGCTGGTCTACTCCACCTACCTCGGCGGGCGCACCGATGACTGGGGCTACAGCATCGCGCTGGACCTGGTAGGCAAGGTCTACGTCACCGGGGCCACCAACAGCAACAACTTCCCCACCGTCGTCGGGTCGTATCACACCACGCAATATGGCGGGTATGACTCCTTTGTCAGCAAGATCGACCCCACGCTACCCGCGGCGACGCAGTTGATCTACTCGACCTACCTGGGCAGCACGGGCGCGGATAGTGTCGCCCGCAACCCGGACCTGCTCTATGGCAACAACCCCGCTGACAGCTATTACCGGTCGGGCGGGATCAAAGTGGACGCTGCCGGGGATGCCTATGTCGTGGGCTACACCACCGGCGCCAACTTCCCGGTGGTCAACGGCTATCAGGCCGCCCGCGCCGGCACCTCCGACGCCTTCCTGAGCAAGCTCAATCCCACCGGCACAACCCTGCTCTACTCCACCTACTTCGGCACCGCCGGGAATACCACGGGCGAGGTGCTGATCCTCGATAGCGCCAACAACGCGATCCTGGGGGGCCGCACCGAAGGCGTGCCCACCACCGCCGGAGCCTACCAGACCACCTTCGGCGGAAACACCGACGGCTTTGTCGCCAAGATCAACACCACCCTCTCCGGGGCGGCCTCGTTGCTCTTCTCGACCTACCTGGGCGGCCAGAACGAAGATGTGACCTATGGCCTGGGCATCAACAGCGGCGGCTATATCTTCGTGTCGGGCACCGCGTCCGACGGCTTCCCCACCACGCCGGGTTCCGTCCAGCCGGTCAATGCGGGCGGCCCGTTCGATACCTTCCTCGCGCAATTGAACCCCACCGCGACGACCCTGGTCTATTCCAGCTTCCTGGGCGGGCCAGACAATGACTGGGGGTCGGGGTTGGCCCTCGACGGCAACGACTGCGCCTACGTCACCGGCTCCACCGTTCCTTCCGTCTTCCCGCCCGATCCCCAGCCCCCCGGCTCGTTCGGGTTCCCGACCACCGCCGGGGTGTTCCAACCCTATCCCGGCCAGAACAACGGCGGCCCTGGCGGCGGCAAGATGGAGGGGATCATCTATAAGATGTGCGTGGCCCCCACCGCCGCGCAGGTGAGCAACCAGGCGGCGGCCCCGGCCCTCGGCGGCGGCATCGACGTGCAGTGGAGCAGCGCCACCGAACTGGATCACCTGGGCTTCAACGTCCTGCGTGCCGCCAGCGCCAAAGGCCCGTTCCAGCCGGTCAACACCGCGCTGATCCGCAAGGACACCACCCCCACCGGCGGCGGCAACTACCGCTTCCACGATGCGGGTGGCAGCACGGCCAACTGGTACCGGATCGAGGCGGTTGATACCCACAACACGATGCAACGCTTCGCGGTGTTCGCGGTCGGCAAGGCGCTCCCGGCGCTGCCCGCCAGCCCCGATCCCGCGCAGGTGGCCGTCGAAGCAGCGAGTCTGGACGCCGCCAACGCCAAGGCGCTGGCCGCCGCCCCGCATAACTCGCTGCTGACCACCCCCTATAAGCTGATGGTGAACCGTTCCGGCGTGACCCGCGTCACCTACGAACAGCTTCAGGCCGCAGGCGTGCCCCTCACCGGGGTGGATGCCAACCGGCTGCGGCTGACCGCAGGCGCGGCGACGGCGCGCACCAACGTGCCGCTGGCGATGCACGTCGCCACACCGGGCAAGTTCGTTCCCGGCGATTCGTTCGACTTTATCGCGGCAGCAGCGCCCAGCCAGAGCGGCGACGCTCGCGCCTACTACCTGGACGTGGCGAACGGCCCGGTGGCGCGGATGGCGACGGCGGGCAGCGCCAACACCCAGCCGCCCTACGCGACCAGCTTCGCCAGCACCCTCCACCTGGAGGAGAACCACCTCTACTGGCAGCAAGCGCCGAACATGGGCGCCCCGCAGCCCGAAGGCCCCTGGTACTGGACCGCCGCACTCGATACCTATGACGGCGCGGCAACCCTCCAGGTGCCCGACGTGACCACCGGGGCCGCCAGCCTGACCCTGCGCTTCCAGGGCTTCACCAGCGAAGCGGCAGTGCTGAACGACCACCACATGCAGGCCAGCCTGAACGGCATCCTGGTCGGTGACTGGCGCTGGAACGGGCGCACCCCGCAGCAGCAAACGGTCACCATCCCAACGGGTGCCCTCGCCAGCGGTGCGAACGCCCTGCGCATCCATGTCGTGGGTGACAGCGGCGCGGCGCATGACGGTGTCTATCTGGTGAGCGCCGATGTGCAATACACCCGCCTGCTCCGCGCCGCCGCCAACACGCTGGCCCTCTCGGCAACGGGTGGCAGCTCCGTCGCCATCCCCAACCTCAGCGCCGGGTCGGTGCTGTACGATGTGACCACCGTGGGCGCGCCGGTCGCGCTGGCAAGCCGCATGAGCGGGAGCATCCTGTTCGCGCTGGTGCCCGGCGCGGGCACCCACCAGCTTCTGGCGGCAGCGCCCGCCGCGATGATCACCGCCGCCAGCATCAACCCGGTGGTGAGCGATAATCTCCGCACCGGCGGGGCCAACTATGTGGTCATCGCCGCCGACAGCCTGCTCGGCGCGGGCCAGCAACTCGCCGCGCTGCACAGCGCCGACGGGCTGAGCACCCGCGTGGTAGCGGCCAGCGCCATCTACGACCAGTTCGGCACGGGGTCGCCCGATCCCGCCGCCATCGCCGCCTTCCTGACCCTGGTCCACCGCGACTGGTCCCCCGCCCCGGCCTATGCCGTGCTGCTGGGCAGTGCCAGCTTTGACGCACACAACTACCTGGGCGGGGCCAACCCCGACCTCCTGCCTACCGGCTACATCAACACGGCCTACGGGGGGCGCGCCGCCTCGGACAGCAGCCTGGCCCTCCCGCAAGGGCGGCAGGGCGTGCCGGGCGGCATCCTCCGCCCGACGGTGGCATTGGGGCGCCTCCCGGCGCGCAGCCCGGCAGAAGCCGCCGCACTGGTCGCCAAGCTCCAGGCCTACCACGCCACGACCCACACCTGGGGCACCGATGTCGGCCTGGTGGCCGATGCGGGCGACATGGGCGACTTCAACCGGGCCAGCGAAGCCCTGAGCACCCACCTGGGCACCCACTCGGTGGAACGGGTCTACGAGAGCCAGTACGGCAGCAGCACCGCCGCCCAGATTCTCGCCAACCTCAACACCGGGCGCGCCCTGCTCAACTACTATGGGCACGGCAGCCTCGACCAGTGGAGCGCGGGCAACATCTTCAACACGACCCTGGTCAGCCAGGTCAACAACACAGGCCGCGAAGCGTTCGTCACTGCGATCACCTGCTTCAACGGTGATTATAGCTGGGGGACGACCAGCCTGGTCACCGCGCTGGTGCTGAAATCTACCGGCGGGGCGATTGGCGGGCTGAGCGGCACATCAATCAGCAATCCCAGTGGGCAACACCAGCTTAACGAAGCGTTCTACAATGCGGCGTTGAGCGGGAGGCCGGTGGGGGATGCACTGCGGGATGGTTACGCCGCCACGACAGATCCCGACGTTATCCTGCAATTCCAGTTGATCGGTGACCCGGCCCTGCGGCTTGACGTAAGCCACTAGGCTCCGGCACCGAGGCACCCGCCACCATCCGGTGGGGCGGGCGGTGAGGCCAACTCGCCGCCCGCCCTGCCTCCACTGCTTACGAGGGAGCTGTATGACCACGTTAAAGTCTCTGTTCCGTGTGCTGGGTCCATTGGCCCTGCTGCTGGCTGTCGGCTTTGGAACGACGCAAGCGATCGCCGCCGCCCGCCCCGCGCAGGTTCCGGCGGCGCGCCCGGCCTCGGTCGGCACAGGCCGGGCCACCGCCCCCAACACCGGGGTCCGGCGCGTCCCGCTGGCCCTGACCCCTACCGCTACCCAGACGTTCAGCCCAACCCCTACCCGGACTCCCAGCCCGTTGCCGACCAACACGCCGACGGCGTCGCCGACCCCGTCGCCGATCAACACCGCGACCCCGCTGCCCAGCAGCACCCCGTCGCCGACCAACACGCCGAGCGTCACGCCGACCAACACACCGTCGCCGACGAATACCCCGGTGCCCACGCGGCCCCCGAACGCCACGGATACCCCGGTGCCGCCGCCGAGCAACACGCCGGTGCCGCCGCCGAGC
>JBBSEL010000211.1:0-6559 GCA_038239755.1 Chloroflexia bacterium
CCAGCACCCGCTGCGAGGCGACATTCTCCGGGCGGACCACGGCGACGATGCGATCCAGATCCGCCGTCGTGAAGCCGTAGCGCAGGCTGGCGGTGGCTGCCTCGGTGGCAAAGCCCTGGCCCCAGGCCTCCTGCGCCAGCAGGTAGGCCACCTCCACCTCCGGCGTGTTGTCGAGGTGGAACAGCCCGCATTGGCCGATCAGCGCGCTGTCGGCCCGCCGCTCCACCGCCCACAGCCCGAACGGATGCTCCTGCCAGTAGTGGATGTAATAGTCGAGGACGAAGCTGACCCGCTCGGCGGGGGCCGGGTGGCCCGTCCGCATATAGTGCATCACGGCGGGGTCGGCATAGATCGCGGCCAGGGCGGGCAGGTCGGTACGGGTGAACGGGCGCAGGCGCAGGCGGGCGGTTTCGAGGGTCGGCATCGGCTAGAAATCCTCGCTGAACGGGGGGTCGGTGGGCGGGAACGGCGGCTCCTCGTCCGCGAACGGCAGGCCCGGTACGTCGAACGGCGATTCGTTCGCCTGCGCAGCGGCCAGCGACGCTTCCGCCGGGGCCGTTTGCATCTCCCGAATCCAGGCCCGCAGCGCGTCTGCCGAGCGCAGGGGCGGGATGTCGGGCGGCAGCGCGGCCAGGAAGCGGTCGCCGTAGCCCCGCCGCCCCAGCCGCTCGTCGCAGACCGCCACCGCGCCATAGTCGCTCTCGGTCCGCATCAGGCGGCCAAAGCCCTGGCGGAAGGCGATCAGCGCCTGGGGCAGCATAAACTGCTGGAAGCTGCTGCCGCCGTTCGCCTCAATATCCGACAGTCGCGCCGCCACCAGCGGGTCGCCCAGTTGCGGGAACGGCAGCTTGTCCATGATCACCAGGCGCATCCCCGGCAGGTCCACCCCCTGCCACCAGGAGCGGGTGGCAAATATCGCCGCCCGGTCGCCCTCGTCGGCCTGGCGCAACGTCTGGAGCAAGAGGTGCTGGGTGGTGTCGCCCTGGCGGGCAAGCCGCCACCCGGCCATGCGCAGCCCGCTCGCCAGCCGCCGCCAGACCTCGTCCAGCGCCCGGTGGCTGGTGAACAGCACCAGCGCCTTGCCCCCCGCCGCGTCCATCAGCGTGGCGATCTGCACGCTCAGCCGCTCAAAATAGTCGGCATCGCCCGCGTCTTGCCCGGCCACCGGGGTCAGCACCAGCCGCGTCCGGTGGGCATAATCGAACGGCGACGGCACGAGGAGGCTGCGGACCCGGCCCAACCCCAGCCGCTCGGCCACAAAATCGAAGCTGCGGCCATCCGACAGCGTGGCACTGGTCAGGATGGTCGATTGCCCCTCCCACCAATCGTTGAGGAACGGGGCCACGTCCACCGGCAGCGCGGTCAGGCTGTATTGCGGGCCGTCGTTGCTGCCGCCTCCGCCTTCGACAAAATAGACCAGTAAGGGGTCGCCCCCGGTGCAGCAGGTACGAATCCGGTTCGCCAGCGACATGAGGCGTTGGCTGGCCCGCAGCGCCGCCGCTTTGCGGTCGTCCAACGCCTCCATCTCGTCTTCCGGCAGGTCGAACGGCGATTCGATCTGCACCCACGCTTCCTCCACCGGGCGGTGCTGGGGATCGACCTGCATCGCCAGGCTGTCCAGCAGGTCGGCCAGCTCTAGCCCCGGCTCGATCTGTTCGGGGAGGAGGGCGCGGGGGGCGCTGGCGGGCGGCGCTTCCAACTCGGCCCCCGGCACGGCAGCCAATAATGCCTGTTGCAGCGGCGCGGCCAGGCGGCCCATCAGGCGCCCGACCATGTCGTCCAGGTGCGCCGCCGCCACCCAGGCCGCGTCCCGCGTCAGCGAGTCGCCATAGCGGCGCACGGCGTCGCCGCTCAGGGTGCGCCGGATCGCGGTGGCCGAGGCCTCGAAGCCGAAGGCCCGCGTGGCGGCGTCCTCGAAGGCGTGGGCCTCGTCAATGATGACGATATCGTACTTGCCCGGCAGCAGGTGGTTGCCGCTGGCGATATGCAGCGCCAGCAGGGCATGGTTGGTGATGACGATGGGCGTTTTCTCGGCCCGCCGCCAGGCAGTCAGCCCCCAGCAGTGGTCGTAATGCAGGCAGCGTTTCCGCAGGCATTCTTCCGGCCCGGTGCTGAGCCGCGCCTGGAGCGCCCCCGGCACGGCGAACGGCATCTCCTCGAACTCGCCGTGGTGGCCCTTCAGCCGCAGCCACTCGTTGATCCGCACCATCAGGGGGGTGGGGTCGGCGCTGCTCATCACCTCGTCCTGGCCGACCAGGCAAACGTAGTTCGCCAGCCCCTTCAGCGTGGTAGCGGGCACGGAAGGGTGGCCCTGCATCTCCAGCAAGGCGTTGACGCGGGGCAGATCCTGGTTGATCAACTGGTCCTGAAGGTGCTTGTGGCTGGTGGCGATCAGCACCCGCGCCCCGTCCTCCACCGCAGCCAGCGCGGCGGGCAACAGGTAGGCCAGCGATTTGCCGACCCCGGTGCCCCCTTCCACCGCCACGTTCAGCCCGGTTGCCATCGCCTGGGCCACCGCGCGGGTCATCCGCCGCTGCCCCGGACGCGCCCGGTAGCCCGGCCACACCGTCCCCAAACTCTCCAGCAGCTCCGGCACCGTTTGCCAGTCCATCGTGTCTGCCCTCCTTACCGCCTATTATACCCCAAGGAGCGACCATTGGTCACCGGCGATTGCCCAATGGTCCCATTGACTTACTATAACGACCTTGTTATAATTAAACCAACCTGATCCGTCGCCCGCGCGTACCCCGGCCAGGGTCCGCGTAACCCCCTCTTGCATTAGTTGTTATAATGATAACAAGCCCACATCACCCAGTGGTGGGGCACCTGATGAGGAGGATTTGGTATGCGGCGCATCTTCAGCTATGTGTTGTTTTTGGTCGGTCTGTTCGTCCTGGTCTTAAGCATCTTGACCATCTTTTTCAAGATCACGACGGTAGACACGGCCCTCGCTGTAGGGATGGCTGCCTTCGGGCTGATTCTCTGCCTGGTCGGCTTCTTTATCGCGGCGGCAGGCGCCGGAGCCGATGCCAATTAACCGAGGTCGGCAGGAATGCGACGCGGCATAAAACCTGCTCTAGGCTTTATGCGTATTATATACAGACGCAGTAATTCGCTGCCCATCGGGCCTAAGGGAGACGCGGGAAATGGAACAAGTGTTGAGCGGAATCATCGAGAAGATCATCAGGGCCGTTCGTGACCTGGCGGATTCGATCACCCCCCGGCCCCAGCCGGTGCCGATCCCGATCCCGGTGCGAGAGAATATGCCCCGCCGCCGGTAGTTTCCGCCGAAACCGCCGATCAGCCAACCCAACATATTAAGTAAAGCGCCCTCCCGTTGGGAGGGCGCTTTGCGTTTCGCGGAGGGAGGTGCCGGAGCAGGTAACCGGCGAGCGGGGGCGGAGACAGTCACGAAGCCAGAAGTGGGGAAATACACGGGCCAGCCTCGCATCGGCGCGGGCTGGCCCCGTTATTGTGCTAGGTTGAGCGACTCCTGCATTGGAGCCGAAGGTTATCCTTCGATCTTACCTTGCTGATAGAGCCAGCGGGCAAACAACAGCCGCCGGTAGTCACCGGTCAACTCACCGACGCGCCCACTGGCGATCCGTTCGCGCAGGTCGTGGAGCCGGGTCATCTCGTCGGTGTTGAAGGAGGCGAGGTCCAGTGCCGGGAGCAGCGCGTGCTGCTCGGTACTCGCCTGGACATCAGGCTCGGGGCGTTGTTCCTGGGTATTGGTGGTGTCGGCCATGGCCGATCTCCTTTCAGTAGCCGCTCTATGTGGTCCGCTTCCAAACAGCAGTCCACATATAAGGGACAAAGAAATTATAGAAGATAGCCACCCGGTAGGGAACTACCCGCTGGTCCCTTTATACCGAGTACTTTTGGAAGGTCTTCTACATGCCATCATAGCATATATAGGGCCATGAAGTCCACTTGCGGAAGGGGGTACGCTTCCCCCGGCGGGTGGTGATAAAAGGGCCGGTGCAGAAAACCATCTACTATTTATACGTATAGAGGGTACGTGTGGTTGCATTAGGGGCGGACGAGGTGTGGAGCCGGGACCGGCGGACTCAGGCCGCGCATAGATAAAGCCGCCCCCGATCTGCCGCAGGGCTGGTCGGGGGCGGTCTGAGAGGCCAGGAGGTCGGACAGTTTACGGTTTGAGCCATTCATAGAGGCGCGGGAAGGGGATCGTCTCGCGCACATGGGGTAGGCCCGCGATCCAGGCCGTGCAGCGTTCGATGCCCATGCCGAAGCCGGAGTGCGGCACCGCCCCATAGCGGCGCAGATCGACGTACCAGCCGAACGCCTCCTGGGGCAGGTGGTGCTCCGCGATGCGCTGCTCGATCAGGGCCAGGTCGTAGATGCGCTGGCTGCCGCCGCAGATCTCGCCGTAGCCTTCGGGGGCGATCAGGTCGGCGGCCAGGACCACTTCGGGGCGGCCCTCCACCGGCTGCATGTAGAACGCTTTGTTCGCCGTCGGATAATGGGTGATGAAGACCGGCTTCTCGTACTGGCTCGCCAGGATCGTTTCTTCGTCGCCGCCGAAGTCGTCGCCCCACTGCGTCTCCGGGTTGTGCTCCTTGAGGATGGTGATCGCCTCGTCGTAGGTGATCCGGGGGAACGGCGGCAGGATCGCTTCCAGCCGAGCCGTATCACGCTCCAGCACCTTCAACTCTTCCGCGCAATCCTCCAGGCAGGTCTGGACGATATAGCTGACGAATTCTTCTTCCAGCCGTAGCAGCCCGGCCATGTCCATGAAGGCGACTTCCGGCTCGACCATCCAGAACTCGATCAGGTGGCGGCGGGTTTTGGACTTTTCGGCGCGGAAGGTGGGGCCGAAGCAGTAGACCCGGCCCAGGCTGGCGATGGCGGCCTCGTTATAAAGCTGGCCGCTCTGGCTGAGGAAAGCGCGCTGGCCGAAATAATCGGTCTCGAACAGGTTGGTGGTGCCCTCGGCGGCGTTGGCGGTCAGGATCGGTGCGTCCACGCGGGTGAAACCGTGGCTGTCCAGATAGTCTTGCAGGGCACGGATGACCCGCGCCCGCACTTTCAGCGCGGCCTGCTGGCGGCTGGAGCGCAGCCAGAGGTGGCGGTTCTCCATCAGGAAGCCGATGCCGTGTTCTTTCTCGGCAATCGGGTAGTCCACGGCGTACTGGTAGACCTCGACCGAGCGGAGGCTCAACTCGAAGCCACCGGGGGCGCGGGCATCACGCCGCACCGTGCCGGTGGCGGCGAAGGACGACTCCAGGCTGAGCCGGTCTGCCGCCTCCCATATTTCGGGCGAGAGGTCGCCCTTAAACGCCACAAGCTGGCACACGCCGGTGCCGTCGCGCATGACGATGAATTGCAGTTTGCCCTTCGAGCGGTGGTGCTGCACCCAGCCGCGCACCGTGACCACGGCCCCCTCGTGGTCGCCCAGTTTGTTGATATAGACCGTGGAGGGCGCGGGGGCCGCCGGGTCGGGTGTCGCGTCGGGCGATTGCCCAGCGGGCGGGGGGGATGTCGCCAGTTCGTCAGGCGCAGCGTCGGGCCGCGTCGTCATAGGGGGAGCCTCCTAATAAGAGATCGTGTCGCCCCACTATATCATAAGGGCACCCGGCGGCGCAATGCGGGCAGAGCTGATGCCCAGCCCCGGAGGGGCTATTTCAAGCCGGGGCGGCGGCCTGGAAGGCGGCGACCAGGGTGGTCGTCAACGCTTCGGCCAGGGTGCCGGCAGGGTCCAAATCGGGGTCGAAGACGGTCACCTCCAGGCCGACGGCGAGGGGGGAGCGGAGGAGGGTCGCCAGCAGCGCGGTCAGGTCGGCGTAGCTCAGGCCGCCCGGTGGCTCCGGCGAATCGACGGCGGGCATGATCGCCGGGTCCAGCACGTCAGCATCCAGATGGATCCAGAAGCCGTCTAACGGCTGCGCGGTGATCGCCGCCAGCGCCGCCTCTGCTGCCTGCTCTATGCCCATCCGCTGGACCTGCTCCACGTCGGCGCGGTACAGGGCCGAGTCCCAGAACGGCTGGAGATCGTATTCCGGCGGGTATTCCTCGTTGCGATAGGCCAGGATCGCGGCATCGGTTTCGCGCACATAGGGGCGCTGCCCGGCCAGGTCGGTCAGCGCCGGGGGACCGTGCCCGGTGACCAGGGCCAGATCCAACCCCGCCGCCGCCAGGGCGAGGGCCGGATGGGGGTAGGCGAAATCAATGTGCCCGTCGAGGAAGACCAGGCCGTAGCGTCCCAGCCGCTTCAACCCCAGCATGGCCCCCAGCAGAATGCTGCAATCGCCGCCCAGCACCAGGGGAAAGTGCCCCGCCTGGCGGAGTGCGGCGACCCGGTCGGCCAGTTGCAGGGAGTAGGCCGCAATGGCCGGACCATTGCGGAAGTGGGTCGCCGGGTCGGGGTCGGGGGCATAGGGTAGGGCAGGCACCTGGCCCCCGTCCTGCGCGGCGAGGCGGGCGACGAGGTCATGCGCCCGCAGGGTAGCGGCCAGCCGGTAGACCCCCGGCACGCGGCCCGGCGCGGGAGGGCGCAGCCCCAGGTTAGACGGGGCATCCAGAACGACGATCGGGC
>JBBSEL010000212.1:0-6547 GCA_038239755.1 Chloroflexia bacterium
CGCTGCTCTTCATGTGCCGCGTGCGTCGCGAAGACCACGCCATTGGGCAGATGCTGTGTAGCGGCCTGCTGGTAGGGCTTGGCGTGGGTGTGCGGCTGACGGTGGCCCCCGCACTCCTGGCGCTGGCGGGACTCGAATTGGCCGACCGCCGCCATCCATGGCGCCGACGCCTCGGCTCGGCGGTCGCTCTTCTCATTGGAGCGGGGGTGGCGATCTTGCCACTTGCATGGCTCTATCGTTCCTCGCCCCATGCTTTCGTGTTCGGCAATTTCGAATACCCAGCCTTGAACACCGCCTGGCGGATCGCCCGTCACTCGATGCAGTCCTCGACCACGCCAGCCGGAAAGATCGTGTATGTCGTGAGCCGGGTCCTCCTCTCCTCAGGCACTGGTTTTCTGGCCGCGCTCGTTCTCCTGACTTTATGGATGCGGCACAGAAATACGCCTGCATCGACCATTGCGCAACGGGAAATGACTGTCACCGGCGTATTGATCTTGTTTCTGCTGATCGGGTCTTTCGCGCCAGCGCCGCTGTTCATCGTCTATTTCTATGCTCCGGTGCCCTTCGTCATTCTCTGGCTGGTATATGCCTGGCAGCCGGCGCTGTCTCCAGTAGGGTCCGCACTGCGAACCGATTCCTCACGAACGGGAAGCATCGTCGGCAGTCCAGTCCCCCAGAGGATCGCTCGTTGCAGCTTCGCTCCAATCGCGCTCTGTTTATATCTCGCTTGCCTCACATGCGCCGTCCAGACTTACCGGCACGTCCTTATCGCTTTTCGTCCACGGGAATGGGTGCCTCTCAACGTGCACGCCGCGGGCTTTGAGCTCAGACGACTGGTCGAGAAGATGCACACGACTAACGGCCCGGTACTCACGCTGGCGCCCATCTTCCCGTTGGAAGGTGGCTTGGACATCTACGAGCAATATGCCAGTGGGCCTTTCGCCTTGCGGGTTGCCGAGATGGTGCCGGAGGATCGAGCGGAAGCACTTCACTTGGCCGACGAACATCTTCTGCAGCGTCTGTTGCTGCGCCGCAGGCCTTCGGCGATTCTGGTCGGCTTGGACGGCGGCAAGCAGGAAGCCCCGGTCGCCCTCCACGTCTACCTCCACCAACTCTTCGGCCAGCGCGTCGGCAAGGGCGCGGGCCGGGCGCGGCGGCAGGCTAAACCACTGGGCGAAATCGCGGGCGGTGGCCGGGCCGTAGGCGTGGAGATAGCGGCGGAACACTTCGACCAGCGATTCCTGGGGGTCCAGATCGCGCCAGGAGCCGAGCCACTGATCGGGGCGCGCGAAGGTGACTTCGGTGCCAACCGGCGGGCCGTAGCACAGCACACCCCGCATCGCCGCCGTGCCTAGCGCCATCCGCCAGCGTGCCCATCCCGCCGTCCAGGCCGTGTTGGTCACTTCAGTCGCCCACGCGCCGAGCCGTTGCCCGATCTCCCGGTCCATCTGCCGCAGGGTCAGGCACTGCCCGTCCAGTGTTTCCGCGATACCTGCGACGAGCATATCAAGCTGTGCGGGGTCCACTCCCTGGCGGGCCAGACGTTTTGCGTCCTCTGGTTCGCGTGTGCGTAAGGCCGCCGTCCACAGGGGGAGATCGGCGGCGGGGAAGAGGTGGATCGTACCGCGAATGCCGGTCGTTTTGACCAGGCTACGCTGCTCCCACAGGGCGGCCCGCACGTCGCGCCGGGTGATCCCGGCGACGCGGATGCCCAGCGATAGCTCGGCGGCGGGCATAACCTGGGCATGGATGCCGCAGACCGTCCCGGCGACGGCGGCCAGATCGGCGGCGGGCGCGGGTTCCAGCAGGGCGTGCCGGGCCAGCCGAACCGCCCACACCTGTGCCCATGTTAGCGAATGCATCGTGTCCATCCTCCGGCTCTGGTTATCGGGCGATTGGTCCGCGCTCAGTGGGGGAGGGTGCCGTTCGGTGTGAGCGGCATGGCCCGCAGCCGCACCCCCGTCGCCGCGAAGATCGCGTTGCCGATGGCCGGGGCCAGCACGACAATCGGGGTTTCGCCCGCGCCCACCGAGGGCAAGTCGGGGCGGTCCAGCAGCACCGTTTCGATGGGGGGCACATCGGCAAAGCGGGGCACCCGGTAGCGCGAGAAGCGGTCGGACTGGATCGTGCCGTCGGCGAAAGCGATCTGCTCGAAGAGCGCGCCGCCCAGCGCCTGCACCACCGCCCCCTCAACCTGATTCCGCAGCCCGTCCGGGTTGAGGATTGCCCCGCACTCGAACGCCTGGACGATCCGCACCACCCGCACCTGACCGTCCTCCGGGTCCACGACGACCTCGACGCAGGCGGCGACAACACTGTTCTTCTCCGTGCCGATGGCGAGGCCCGCACCGTGGCCCGGCTCCAGCGGGGTGCCCCAGCCGAAGTGGGCGGTGGCCGCCTCCAGCACGGCCCGCAAGCGCGGGTCGTCCAGGTGTTGGAGCCGGAAGGCGAGTGGGTCCAACCCGACTCGGTGGGCGATCTCGTCCATATGCGACTCGCGGGCAAAGTGATTGGCGGTGGCAGCCAGGGCGCGATACGATCCCTGGCGCAAGACCACTTCGGCGGCGTGGAAGGCGACGTGCTGGTTGGGGATGGCGTAGGGCGGGAGCATTTGTTGTGGGCCGGAGTTGTAGTTGGTATGTTCCCAGGCGGTGATCGTCCCGTCGGCGCGGAACGCGCTGCGGATCTCGATCAGGCCCGCCGGGCGGAAGTAGGCCCAGGTGAACTCCTCCTCGCGGGTCCAGACCACCTGCACCGGCTGCCCAACCGCCCGCGCCAGCCGCGCCGTCTCCACCGCCACCTCGCCACTGTGCTTGCCGCCATAGGCCCCGCCGGTGTCGGGCACGATGACCCGCACCTGCGCTTCCTCCATGTCGAACGCCGTCGCCAGTTCGGTGCGCACGCCGAAGGGTCGCTGGGTGCCGGTCCAGACGGTCAGGCCCTCGTCCGTCCACTCGGCTAGCGCGGCGCGCGACTCCAGCGGGGCGTGGGCGATATAGGCGACGGTGTAGGCCGTGTCGAGGGTGGCATCGGCGGCGGCGCGTCCCGCTGCGACCGATCCCTGCTCCTGGTTGGGCGAATCGCCCCCCCGGCGGGCGGTCTGGGCCAGATCGGGGTGTGTTTTGAAGTAGGTGTAGAGGTCGGCGGGGGTGTTGGGCGGCAGTTCGTTCCAGGTCGCCTGAAGCATGGCGCGGGCGCGGAGGGCTGTAGGGCGATCCGGTGCGGTGACCCCGACGATGCCCGCCGTTTGGACAACGGTGACGCCGGGGATCGCCTCGGCAGCGGTAGCATCCAGGGTAACAAGGGTGGCCCCGAAGGCAGGCGGGCGAAGGACCGCTCCGGCGAGCATCCCAGGGCGGCGCAGGTCGGGCGTGTAGCGGTGGGCACCTGTTACCACAGCCCGGCTGCCGACCTTCGGGGCCGTCTGCCCGGCGACGGTCCATGCTGTTGCGGCGATCACCGGCGCATCGGCCTGCCAGGGGGCCATCACCGGTTGGCCGCCCGTCAATGTGCCATAGCTGAGGGCGCGCCCGGTGGCCGAGTGCCGCACCGCGCCGTCTCTGGCGACCAGTTCGGCGCGGGCGACCCCCCACTGCGCGGCGGCCTGGTCCACCAACCACTCGCGGGCCGACGCGGCGATCCGGTGCAGGCGGGCGACCATGATCGGCGTGGTGCGGCTGCCGAACGTGCCCCAATCGAAGGGGGTCCGCGCCGTGTCGCCCAGCACCACCTGGATCTGTTCGGGGGCGACGCGCAACTCCTCGGCCACGGCCC
Organism: Chloroflexia bacterium; assembly: GCA_038239755.1. Classification (GTDB taxonomy): domain Bacteria; phylum Chloroflexota; class Chloroflexia; order QHBQ01; family JAICKM01; genus JBBSAN01. The sequence goes on from JBBSEL010000212.1 coordinate 3,775, forward strand.
CGGCGAGGGAGGCGCGCACGCTCTGCCCCACCTCGGCCTTGCCGCTATAGACCGTGATCTGCTCGTCGGCGGCGATGTGGATCCAGTCACCGATCCATTCGGCCTCCTCGTTCGGGGCCGGGCGGGGCGTGGTGCCCGACTGATCGCGGGTGGAGGCGACCGGTTTGGTGCTGTCGGTCGTCATCGTGCCTCCTCCGCGTCGGGGGGCGGGGTCGCGGCGGCCTGCTGGATCGCCTGGATGATCCGCCGGTAGGTGCCGCAGCGGCAGATGTTGCCCTGCATGGCCGCGACAATGTCGCCCTCCGAAGGCCGGGGGCATTGCGCTAGAAAGGCCACCCCGGTCATGATCATCCCCGGCGTGCAGTAGCCACACTGAAAGGCTTGCTGGTCGAGGAAAGCCTGCTGCAAAGGGTGGAGCGCGCCGCCCTCGGCCAGCCCCTCGATGGTCTGGATCGGCTGTCCGGCGACGCTGCCCACCGGGGTGATGCAGGCGCGGGTCGCCACCCCGCCGACCAGCACCGTGCAAGCGCCACACGCGCCCTCCCCACAGCCGATCTTGCTGCCGGTCAGGCCCAGCGTCTCGCGCAGTACGCTGAGGAGCGGGGTCGCCGCCTCCACCTCCACCAGCACCGTCGCGCCGTTCACCTCTAGCTCTCGTACCTGGGCCATTGTCCCCTCCTGTGCGTCGTCACGCTGCTCTTCTGGCTAAGGCGCTACGGATCAATAATTGTGCCGCTGATCAGGCGTACCCACAAAAGCGGGGCGGCCCCACCTGATGGGGCCGCCCCGGTCGGGACGGGCGGAGCCGTCGTCTATAGATGCGGTGGGCGGGAGCGCCTCCGGCTACTGCGCCGCGCAGTCGTACAGTTGCCCGTTGTTGCCGCCGCCCCGGCCACCGAAGCCGCCGGTGTTGGTCGAACCGCCGTACAGGCTGGAGTCCACCACCTGGCAGTTCGCCGTGACCCAGGCGCTGACCCCGGTGGTGGTGGTGCGCTGACCGAAGCCGCCGCCCCCACCCAGGCCCATCACGAAGCGGACCTGCTTGGTCGCTACCAGTTCGGCCAACTTGTCCACCGTCAGGGCCGGATCGCTGCCCATGAAGCCGCCCGCCGCCAGCACCGGGCGACCCGATGCCAGCATCAGCGGCGAGGCTTGCTGCGAGTTGCTGACCGCCACCAGATAGCGGTAGCCGGTCGTGTTGGCCTCCAGGTAGGTGATCAGGCCACTGTTGACCTTGCTCAGTTGGGTCCAGCTCGACGGGTCGTAGTTGGTCAGCGCGCTCGGCCCGGCGATGGGCAGGCTGGCGTTGCTCGGCGCGGCGAACAGCGGCGTGGCCGACCAGACCGCAGGCGACACCAGCAGCGCCACCATGCCCAGGCCGACCAGGCCCGGTGCCCAGCGCCGCCAGATTCGCTCATTGAGCAGCCGGGTCGCCACCAGCGGCACGGCAGCCAGCGCGGCCCCGCCAAAGGTGATCGGGGTCAGCCAGAGGCTCCACGCCGGGTAGTCGGACAGCACCCGCATCTGCCAGATCGCGGTGATCAGCAGGGCCAGCGGCAGCAGCCAGGATTGCCAGCCGCCCTTGCGATAGGCGGCCCAGAGCGCGGCCACGCCGATCCCGACCAGCGCCGCCGTCGCCGGGGCCAGCATGATCAGGTAATAGGGGTGGAAGATACCCTGCGCCATGCTGAAGACCACGCCATAGGTCGCCAGCCAGCCGGTCCAGAGCAAGAGCGCCGCTCCCCGCCGCGACAGCGGCCAGGATCGCCGGACGGCCAGCGCGGCAGCCAATAGGCCGATCAGGGCCACCGGGAACAGCCAGCTCCACTGTTCGGCCAGTTCGCCGCCGGTGAAGAGTCGCGTCGCCCCGGCTACCCCGGCCCCGAACATGCCCATGTTGTTGGTGCTCACGCGGGCATTCGCCCCGCCCGTCGCGCCCGTCGTGCTGCCGAAGCCGGGTGCACCTGGGGGCGGCGTGCCGCCGTTGAAGCCGCGCCCGCCACCGGGAGCGCCGCCGTTGAAGCCCCCCGGTGGACCACCGCCGCGCCCGCCGATTTCGCCCTGCCCGGTCACGCGGCCCAGGCCGTTATAGCCTAGGGCCAGTTCCAGCACGCTGTTGCTCTGGCTGCCGCCCACCCAGGGGCGCAGGTTGGCCGGGGTCAGGTCCACCGCCAGCGGCCAGGAGAGCGACACGGCCAGCACGACCATCCCGCCCAGCGCCAGGTGGACCAGCCGCTTGGGCCAGGAGATCCGCGCCGCCACCAAATAGAGCAGGAAGAAGGTCGGCAAGACGACCCAGGCAGCCAGCATCTTGACGTTGAAGGCCACACCGACCAGGGCCATCGCCAACACCAGCAGCCGGAATTGCCCCTTCTCGGTCGCCAGGGTGATCGCCCAGGCGGCCAGCAGGAGGGTGAACATCAGCCAGGAATCGGTGTTGTTGGTCCGTTCCACCGCCACGGCGATCGGCGTGATCGCCAGCGCCAGCGCGGCCAGCACCGCCGCCAGATCCCCGAACAGCCGCCGTACCAGGAAGTAGAGGATCGCCACCGAGGCGACCCCGGCCAGGGCTTCGGGCACCAGCAGGGCCAACCCGTTGAAGCCAAAGATCTTGGCGCTGATCGCCTGGATCCAGAGCGCCACCGGCGGCTTGTCTACGGTGATGAACCCGCCCAGGTCGTAGGAAGCGAAGAAGAAGTTATGCAAACTCGCCGTCATGCTCTGCACGGCGGTGGCGTAATAGAGGTTGCTATAGCCGTTGTTCGCCAGGTTC
>JBBSEL010000213.1:0-6526 GCA_038239755.1 Chloroflexia bacterium
ACAGTCCTTGCGGAGCATCCGGGGTCTCTTTCCAGTCGCTGCGATTTGCATCGCCCGGACTGGCTTCCAGCTTTCGTGTCTAACGACCCTCCAACTGGACCTCCAACCTTTTAGCATCACTACCAACTTGCTGAAGTGGTTTGATCATAGCTCCGTCTTCGCCACGAGTCAATCCTTTTTTCCACTGTGTTATCCACAAGATTATCCACCGGCAGCCCGGTCCGGCGATTAACGATACCGGACCAGCCCGAAATCGGCGTTGAGAATGTCGTTCGGATCAACGCCCGCCGTGCCCGCCGCCACGATCTTGCCATCGGGCTGGAGTGCGAGGGCGTAGATCCGGTCGGTGGCGGTGCTGGTGAAGTCGGTCGTGACCTGCCCCTTCTTGCCGAAGCTCGTGACCACGCTCCCGTCGGCGTTGTAAAGCACGAGCGCGAAGACGCTGTTGTTGGCGTGCCCGGCGGCGGCTAGCTTGCCATCGGGCAGGCGCAGGAGCGCATAGTTGCCTTCGCTGGTGTTGAAGTTGTGCGCCGACAGGCCCTTGGTGCCGAATGCGGTATCGAGGCTGCCATCGGCGTTGTACTGGGCCAGGCCGAAGCCGAACGCCCGGCAGGCACTGGTGCTGCAAAACATCGCCCCGGTCACCACCGGGCCGCCCAGCACGATCTTGCCGTCGGGGCGCAGCACCATCGCATCGGCCCAGTCCTGCCCGCCACCGAAGTCGGTCAGCACCTGCCCGCCCTGGCCGAACGCCGAGTCCAGGCTGCCGTCGGTGTTGTAGCGGGCCAGGGCGTAATCCTGATATTGGTTACCGCTCTGCGTCCCGCCGAACCCCGCCGCCAGGATCTTGCCGTCGGGCTGCACGCCCACGGCATGGGCCTCGTCGGCGTTGCCGAAGTCGGTGGTCATTTTGCCGCCGTCGCCAAAGGTGGGGTCGAGGCTGCCGTCGGCGTTGTAGCGGATCACCCCGAAGTCGGTCGGGTACGTGCCGGTCACGCCCGCCAGGACGATCTTGCCGTCGGGAGCCAGGGCTAACGCCTGGGCATGGTCGCTCGCGCTGCTATTGAGTTCGTCTTTAAAGGCGGTGAGGGTCTTGCCGCCGTCGCCGAACGTGGCATCCAGGGTGCCGTCGGCAGTGTAGCGCGCCACGACGAACACATCGTGATGGACCGGGACGCTGTAGGCCCACCCGGCGGCGACCAGCTTGCCATCGGGTTGCAAGGCCAGGGCCAGGGCCGCCGAATAGTCGTTGTCGGTGCCGGTGAGATTCGAGACGACCTTGCCGCCGTCGCCGAAGGTCGGGTCCAGTTGGCCCTGCGCGTCGTAGCGAGCCAGGGTCATCCGCTCGTGCGACCCGACTCGGCTCGATCCCGCCGCCACGCTCTTGCCGTCGGGTTGGACGACGAGGCCGTGCGCCGCTTCCAACGAACTCCCGAAATCGGTGGTGACCTTGCCGCCCACGCCGAACGTCGGATCAAGCTGGCCGACCAATTTAGTCGCCGGTTGGCCCGGTTGGGTCGCGCTGACGGTCGGGGTCTTGTGCGGGAGCACGGTGGCCGCGCCCACCGGGGCATCGCCGCCGCCACTGCTCCCCCCGCACGCCACGGTACCCAACAGGAGCAGGAGCGCCAGGGCCGCGCCTACCAGTGCCCAGGCTTTTGTCCCTAGAGAATCATCGTTAAAATAGCGGGTAATCAACATCGTACTATCCCTCCTTGCCTGCTTAGTGTACAGGATAGCACGGCAGCCGTCATCAACCCAGGAGCGGAGTTGCTGTGCGACAAATGCCGCACGCCTGCATAGGCGATATACAGCCTACAGGAGGGGATTCGGGAGTACCGAGCGGGGGGAGGGACGGGCCTGGCGTGGGGACGAGCGGCGGATCGCCCCCTGCATAAGGGGGTACGGGTGACCTGGAACGGCTCCCCGCCCCCTACGGATAGCGCCAGGAGTGATAATGTTGGCCGACGTTGCCCATTTGCACCTGCCAGGCCGGGTCGGCGCTGGGCAGGTAGGTCAGGGTGCGGCGCTGGAACAGTTGCACCAGGATGGGCTGGGGCTGTCCCGCGATCCGGGCGGTGGTCCAGACCGGCTCGCTGATCGGGTAACCCATCACGTAGACCCAGTCGAGAAGCGGTTCGGTGGTCAGGTAGCCCCGGCGGTAGACCAGCCCCCGCGCCCCCAGGTAGTCCCAAAAGCGATCCGCGATGTTGTGCCGGGTCTCGGCCACGTAATGCCCGGCGTGGACGTTGTAGCGGCCCAGGCCGGGGTCCGCGCCTGCGTTGCCTGCGGTGTTCACCGTCGCGGTGAGGAGGCTGCCGGTGCGGTCGGGGGCGGTGTGGTCGCCGGTGATCGAGGTGATGCCTCGCAGGGCGGCATACGACGGCGCTTCGGGGTTCACCGGGCGCGGGTCCCCGGCCACCGGTAGGAGGGCGGCCCCCAGCGGGCGGTAGGCGTGGTCGCCCACCTGCACCTGCCCGGCCACCATCTCCCAGACCAGCAGGCCGTTAGTCACGAACCAGGGGTCCGTGGCGGGGCCGCCGGGCCGGGTGATCTCCATCCGCGCCTTGTCGTAGTAGCGGACCAGCCGTTGCCCGCCCGGCGCTTCGGCATACGGCTCCTGGCGGGTTTCCCAGCCCTCCGGTCCCCAGACCCAGCTACGGGCCGGGGCCAGGGTCACCGCCAGCGGCCAATCGGTACGCGCCCATACGCCGAGCAGGGCCGTATCGGCGGCGGGGGCGGGGGCGGGGAACGACCCGTCGGCGCTGGCCCCGGTGGTGAAGCTCCAGGCGCGGGTCCAAGCTTGCCCGTCAATCGTGCCACTCAGGCGCACGCTGTAGCGCGTATTGGCGGCGAGGGGCTGCTGGGTGGCGACCACGGCGGTGTTACGGGTGATGAAGTTGTAGCTCACGCGGGTCAGCACCGGCAGTTCATGCCCCGCCGGGTCGGTGACATGGGCTTCGCCCAGCGCCAGGGTGCCCGCCCCGGTGTACTTCAGCGTGATCGCCCCGCCCACCGGGTAGGCCGCGTCGGGGAAGGCGTCGGGGGCCTCGTTGCCGTCATAGGCGGTCGCCGCGCCGCTATAGCCGTCGGGCGGCCAAGCCACCCATTGGGGCGCGGGAGGATGGGTAAACGGCCCACCGTAGGTGAACACGTCTACCACTGTGCGCCCCTCGTGCCCGCCGCCGTAGCCGGTGTCGGTGTAGATCGGGTCGAGGATCGGCAGGCGGTGGTTCACCGTCGCCATGAAGGCGTCCACCGCGCCCACCGGATCGCCCAGCAGGGCCATGCTCTCGTTCCAGGTGCCGGTGTAGCCCGCCGCTTTGATCCGATCTTGCATCTCCGTGCCGGTGTAGCCGGGCCGACCTGGGGTTTCTTCGTGCAGGCCCAGACCCCGCAGAGCCGGGTCGCTCGCGTTCTGCATGTAGTAGGTGGCGTGGTTGACGGCGGCCCGCTCCAGCGCCGGATGCAAAGCCAGCGGCGCGACCCCCGCCGCCTGGCGGTAGGCGTTCATCCGCTCCAGCGCGGCGCGCTGCTCCGCCGTGGTCGGTGTATCATCGGCGGCGCGGATGGGGAGGGCCGCCAGCCCGAGCGCCAGGGCCAGCAGCAGGACGAGAAGGATAAGGAGCCGCCTGCGCGGGGTGATAGAGCGTTCCATAACGCTGCGATGTGGCAGGAAATGTGCCAGGAAGTGGCAGGGGCGCGGATCAGCGCGTCTGCGGGTCGAGGGCGTCGCGGATGCCGTCACCGAGGAAGCTGAAGGCGAGGACGAGCAGGGTCAGGGTGATGCTGGGCACGAGGACCTGGAACCAGTTTTCTTCCAGGTAGGGAATGGCGCGGACGATCATCAGCCCCAGGCTGGAGCCGGGCACCTGGATGCCCAGGCCGAGCAAGCTCAATACCGCCTCGCTGAGGATCACCCCCGGCACGTCGAGCGTGGCGGCGGTGACGATCAGCCCGGCAACGTTGGGCAAGATATGGCGCAGCATGATACCATTATCGGTCGCGCCGATGCTGCGCGCCGCCGCCACAAACTCGCGCCCCTTGATCGCCAGCGCCTGCCCGCGCACATAGCGGGCCATCAGCGGCCAACTGACCAGCGCCAGCGCCCCCGACACCAGCAAGAGCCGCCCCACGTCGCCCGCCACGTCCTGCGCCCAGCCGCCGAATACCGCCGAGACCAGGATCGCCAGCAGGAGGCCGGGGAAGGCAAAGAGCATGTCGGCCACCCGGCTGACCACGAAGTCCAGCACGCCGCCGTAGGTGCCCGCCAGCAGCCCCAGCGTCGCGCCCAGGACGATGTTGATCGTCTCGACAAAGGCGGCGACCAGCAGCGAGACGCGCAGGCCCATCAGCAGCCGGGCCAGGGTGTCGCGCCCCTGTTCATCGGTGCCCAGCGGGTGCGCTCCCGACGGCCAGGCGCGGATGGCGTTGAAGTCACCGATATCAAACGAATGGAGCGCCGGGTTATCGTGCGGGGCCAGCGCCGCCCAGATCGGCGGGCCGACCAGGGCCAGCAGCAGCACCACGCCAATAAACCCCAGGCTGACCAGCGCCCAACGGTCCCGCGCCAGGCGGGCCAGGAACGACGGGGCGTGGGGTTGGTCGGTGACCCCACTGGGGGTGCGGACTTGAATGTCGGTTTGTGGACGCATAGTTGATCGTGGAAGGGGCGGCGGGTGGAGCTACTTGATCCACTGGGCGGAGTTCACAATCTGATCGATCCGGTTCATCAACAACGTAAGCCGGTGCGGCCCGGCGACATAATCATCGACCGTTTTGCTCCGGCCCGCCATGCTGAGAGTGAGCGTGTAAGAGGGCGCGTCGGTCACCGGCGCCGCGTACTTATCGGCAAGGGTGAAGAAGTCCGCCTTTTTGATCTCGGTGATTAGCTCGATGATCTGGGCCTGGTCAATCGTGGTGCTCGCGGCCCCAGTGACCCGCGTGTAATGCTGGCCGTCAAAGGTCACCCGTCCATCGGCGGTGATCGTCAAGGTGTAATTGGGGCAGGTGCCAAAGCATACGGATCGACTTAAGCTGATCCGCACATCCTTTAATTCGGCGGCGCTGGGTGGCGGGACGGACGGGTCGGCATCCAGCACAGCATAGTTGGCATTCGTCACCGCCACCTGCTCTCCGACCAGCGCCAGCGCCCCGGTGAACCGCAGGCGCTGCCCATATTTCAGGGGGGCGACCTGCTGATCGGTCAACCCGTGCAGCACCAGTTCTGCTGGACCATTGGCTTCTTTGCCCGGTCCGCTGTACGGGTCATACATATATACGGACACATCGGTCGCATTAGCTACGAGTTGATATTTAGCATCGGTTTCCGGTTGCCAATCGGCCACCCAGGCCAGCGATTCTTTGAGGCGGCAACGGGCCAACTGCCCGGCAAATTCTACCTCTTTGGCTTGCATGTCCCCTTGCGTATCATAATACTGATCCAGGTCGGTAATGGTGCGCGCTTCTGCCGGGTCACCGACAATTGCCAGCCGCAGCGCGACCACCTCGGCATAGGTCAATTCGCCCCCGGCATCGAAGGTCTGACGTGCGCGAGCCAGATCTACCGCAGGGGTGGGTGGCGGGGGTGGCGGGGTGGTCGTCGGCACCGGCACCGCTGTTGGCGTAGGCGGGATCGGGGGGCTGCTGATGTCACAAGCGGATACGATACAGGCACAGACGACAAGCGCCAACCCCAGGCGCGACAACGACCCGGCCAGCAGACGGGTGGTCTTCATCCGATTGGCCTTTCGACTCGTCTTCATGCCCCTTTACGAATCCGGGGGTCGATGAACAGGTAGAGCAGGTCGGTAAGCAAGTTCATGACCACCACGGCAGCGCCCAGCAGGAGGGTGGTGGCCTCGATCACCGGATAGTCGCGCTGGCCGATGCTCTGCACCGCCAGGAAGCCGATGCCCGGCACATCGAACAGGTTCTCCACGACGAACGCCCCGGTGACGAGGAAGGCCACCGACGGCCCCAGGAAGGTGATCAGCGGGAGCAGCGCGTTGCGCAGGGCGTGCCGCCCGACCACGATCCGCTTGGGCAGCCCCTTGGATTCGGCAGTGCGGATGTAGTCCTGGCGCAGCACCTCCAGCATCGAGGAGCGGGTCAGGCGGGCGATGTAGCCGGTGCTGGCGGCGGCCAGAATCGTCACCGGGAAGATCCAGTCTTCGGGGTGGCCCCAGCCCGCCATCGGCAGGTTGGGCAGCCCGGCGCGGAAGAATTGCAGGTTTGCCAGGCGCACGAGGGGGATGAGGACAAAGCTGGGGACCGAGAAGAGGATCAACATCAGCCCCATCAGCAGCCGGTCAGACAACCGGTTGCGGTGGGTGGCGGCGACGATGCCCACCGGGACCCCGATCCCGACGCTGATCAGCAGGGCGAGCGCGCCTAGCCCGAACGACACCGGCACCCCTCGCGCCAGCATTTCGCTGACCTGCCGCCCCGGATACTGGTAGGACAACCCCAAGTCGCCGTGCGCCAACCCGCCCATATAGTCCACATATTGCTCCCAGATGGGCCG
>JBBSEL010000214.1:0-6514 GCA_038239755.1 Chloroflexia bacterium
AGGTCGGTTGTTGGGGGTTCCCCTATCTTTACGCCCACCCGACCCAGCGACCTGCCGGTCGCCCCTACGCCAAGCTCGGGATTGCTGGGCAGTGGTGGCCGGATTTTGAGACAGCCCTGCCCGATCCGTATGTCGAGCCTTGCACCAAAGCGCAGGCCGGTGCTATAATGAGGACAAGGCGGGTAGCGGCAGTGTTGTCGTGCCGGCCCCAAGCGTTCGCACAGCGGACCCCACTCCATGCCGTCACCAAGGAGGCGAGACCGCGTGAGCCAAGCCCCCGGCGTGCTCCGCCCAGCCCACAGCAACTCCCCGCCCCGCCGCATCGGTCGGGCCGTATCCCCTCGCCCCGTCCTCACCCGCCCCCGGCGAGGCATAGCGGTGCTGGCCGCGCTCCTGATCGGCCTGCTCCTCTGGCTTCCGGTCGGCCCGGCGGCGGCGGCTCCCCATGTTGCGGACCCCCCCGACATCACTGCCCAGGTGGGCATTGTGGTCGAATACCCTTCGGGGCGTGTGCTGTTCGACAAGGACATGCACAAGCACATGGCCGAAGCCAGCACGACCAAGATCATGACCGCCCTGCTGACCTTGCAACGCACCCGGCTCAGCGACGAAGTGACCATCCTTGAGGAAGATCAGGTGGGCGAGTCCACGATGGGGCTGGTGCCGGGCGAAACCCAGACGATCGAGAATCTGCTCTATGGGCTGATGCTCCCATCGGGCAACGATGCGGCGATGGCCCTGGCCCGCACCGTCGGCAGCACCCTGACCGAACCGGCGGACAAAGGGCCGGTGGACCGCTTTATCGCCTTGATGAACCGCACCGCCCAGCAAATGGGCCTGGCCGACACCCACTTCGTCAATCCGCACGGCTTTGACGACCCCAATCATTACACCAGCGCCTACGACCTGGCAAGCATCACCTGGTACGCCTTCCACGATCCCCAGTTCAACAAGGTGGTCGGCACGCTCTATTGGGACGCACCGCGCCACGGGCTGAAGAATACCAACGAGATGCTGACCCGCTACGATGGGGCCGACGGGGTGAAAACGGGCTGGACCGGCGATGCCGGGTTGTGCCTGGTCGCCTCGGCCACCCGCAGCGACCGGCGGATCATCACCGTGATCTTGAACGCGGTGAACTGGTGGGATGACGGCACGGCGCTGCTCGACTACGGCTTCGCCCAACCCCCTGCTACCACCGACGATCCGGGGACGCTGCTGAATATCGCCTATCGTGCCCAGTTGCTCTGGTTCCTGGCAAGCGGGCTGCCGACCCCCCTGCCCCTGGCCCCCACCCCAGCTCCGATCGCCATCCCTACCACCCTGGCGCTGGCTGCCGGGGGCGGACCCGCCGCTCAGGTGGTGCCGAATGATGCCACCGCCACTGCCGCACCCCCCGCCCCCACCGAGTCCCCGGCCAGCGATCCCGCCGTGACCGGCGCGACCGGTGCGAGCAACCCACCCCCGGTGGGAACCGTGGTGCAGGGTCAGCAGGAATTTTCGTGGCTGCCCTGGGTGCTGGCCGTGCTGCTGCTGGTCGGGCTGCTCGTCTACACCCGCCGCCAGCGGCGCACCGAACCGCGCCCCCTGGCTGTGACGACGGGCAGCACGGCAACATCGGTCCCGGTGTCGCCCGCGCCGCCCGCGGCCCCGCCGTCCAGCGCCCGCCGCGCCCTGCCTTCGGTAGAGAGCCGCACCCAGGCCGCGCCCGCTCCCGCCACAAACGATCCTGCCGCCGTGGCCCCGCTCGATCTGGACTCCACCCAGGCCACTCAGCCGCACTCCGCACTCCGCACCCCGCAATCCAAAGGGGCGCCTGATCCGCGTCCCTGGCGGGTGAGCCTGTTGGCCCATGACGACCCGGCGCTCCACGCGCAGCGGGCGCTGGCGATGGCGGCGCGGGGGCAGGAAGGCACCAGCCTGGCCGAATTCTTGATGACGCTGGATATCAACCCCGAATTCGAGTTCGACGGCATCCCCGGCTTCTATGACATGTCCCCCGCCGGGTATATGGCCCTCGCCCGCGCCTACGCCAAGCGCGAACGCCCCCGCTACGCCCGCGCCCTCCTGCGCCTGGCCCTGGACCAATACCCCAACGATCCGCACCTGGCGCACTTCCTCGCCTCGCTGAACACCGAATCCCAACCGTAAATTTCCGCATCCTGACCGCACCAACCGATATGAGGGGTACGAAGCGCTTCGTGCCCCTCGTGTGTTTTGTTGTGCGCTAACACGGCGGGGAGTCGGCCCGTACCGCCTGATTTTGCCGCGATTGTGAGTCTATCAGCGAACATCTTGACTCGTCCTGATTCTTATGATACAATAGAAATAGAACATCTGTTCTAACATTGACCCGCAGGCTAGAGGAGAATTACGTATGAAGCCCATGTCAACCACCGAGGATACGGCCCCCGCTGTGCGCCTGAGCATCCAGGGCCGCCACGGCCTGTTCCTGGTCCAGCGCGACGCCGAAGAGGTGATGGTGGACGCGAAGGACCAGGCCGCGCCCCACTGCACCTGCCGCCTCCACCACCCGGAGGGCACGGGCGAGTGCGAGCACATCATCCTCCTGCGCGCCTGCGGGTTTCTGGAACGCGCCGCTTAAGAAGGATGAAGGGTGAAGTAAAAATTAGAAAGACGGGGCCAGACCTCATCCGGTCCTTCTTCTTTTATAATTCTTACTTTATCCTTCATCCTTTACCGAGGGCTTCCGCTTCCAGCCGTTTCGTCCCCCATATACCCATATAAGCTGTTAGAAGACCCTATTAAGAGAGGAACCAGACGATGGACGAACGCGAACGCGACCGGTCCCGGCTCTCGCCGGAAATCTTTGTCTACGCCACCAACAAGAACTTCCTGAACGTGTACGATGCGCTGCGCATCGAGAAGATCAAGCTGGAAATCGCCGGGTACGATCAGGCCAGTGGCAAGCAGACCGGGCTGGCCGGGGCCTGGCTCGATGTGGACGACATGCGCCTGCTGGCACATTTGGTGACCACGCGGCTGTTCAAAGATGTGCTGACCAAGGCCCGCTTCGAGAAATTCGGCGGTAGTGAGCGCGACGGGGCGGTGGAGAGCCGCACCCTGGTGCTGGAATGGGATCCCGGCGAGGGAGGCCGTTTCGCCAGCTATCCCTACCGCATAACCATCGCCAACGGCCCCGGCTTGCGCAACGCCAACGGCGCGGTGCAGCCGAAGGGCGAGCCGACCAGCAAGCAATCCATGCGCCTGCCCGAAGCCGACCTGATGAAGATCCTGCTGGCCGTCCTGGCCTACATGCAGGCCTACGAGGCGGCGCACCACCACCGGCTGGTGGCGGCGAAGGTGCGCGAGTTGGAAGAGAAGATGGCCGAGCGCGCCACCCATGCGCCCGCCCTCCGCGCCGCTGCGTCGCCGCCGCGCCCGGTGGCTCCGGCCCTCGCCCCCACCCCGGCTCCCGTCGCGGCCTCCGGTGCCCCGCCCCTGCGCGTGGTCCCCAACAACGCCCCGCCGTCCGGCCCATCGCGCCCGGCTCCGGTACCCACCACCCGCCCGGCTTACACTCCGGCAGCGCGTCCGGTGGCCTCAAACGGCGGGCCGCAAGCCCCCGCGCCACGGCAGCAGCCGCAAACGGCGGGCAACATGGCCCTGGCCCCCGACCTGGACATGGACGGCCCGCCGGTGCGGTCGGCCTCCCGCCCGGCCCCGGCACCGTCCGAACGCCCCGCTGCCCCGCGCCCCTCGGCCACGGGCAGCGACCGTCCCATCCCCAGCCGGTCCGCGCCGCCTGCCGCGCCCACGCCGACAGATCGCCCGAACCGGTCCCGCGCCTAGCCCTTCCGCTTCTGGCGAGAAGGATCGGATATTCGAGAGTAGGGGGTGGTGGGTCGCAATACTCTCCCGGCACGCCGCCCACCACCCCACGAGACCTTTAGAGATCGGCTGAAACTGGACCAAAGTTAGAAGCCATCATGATCGACGCCAAGTTTGTTGTGAGTTACGAAAGGATACGAAGATGGCACGCACATTAAACAAAGTCACCCTGATCGGTCGCCTGGGCCGCGACCCGGAGATGCGCTACACCGCCAGCGGCACCGCCGTCTGCACATTCACCCTGGCGACCAACCGCTTCCGCCAGGGCACCGACGGCCAACCGGCAGAAGAGACCGACTGGCACACGGTGGTGACCTGGGACAAGCTGGCCGAAACGTGCAACCAGTTCCTCGGCAAGGGGCGGCTGGTCTACATCGAAGGCCACCTCCAGACCCGCTCGTGGGAGCAGGACGGCCAGAAGCGCTACAAGACCGAGGTAGTCGCCCGCGAGATGATCATTCTCGACTCGAAGGAGCGCGGCGAAGGTGGCCCGACCAACGGCTTTGGGCGCGAAGCCCTGGTGGCCGTTGGGGCCGACACCGACGCGGACGAACTCCCCTTCTAACGGACCTCAGTGGGGCGGCGCGGCGTGGGCGCGCCGCCCCTTTTCCATAAGTCCGCCCACGTTCAACCCTGAGCATCTGACCACCAACCAAGGAGCGCCATCATGCCACCCACCGACGAAGCGGATACCAGCGTGCTGCGGACATTGTTCGCCCACAACACCTGGGCCAACCTGAAGCTGCTCGAGTTTTGCGAATCCCTGAGCGAAGAGCAATTCGTGACGGCGGCAGTGGGCACCTACGGGCCTATTGTGGCTACGCTGTGTCATGTCGTGATGTCGGAAGTCTCTTATGTGCAGCGGGTGAACGGGAAGCAGCCCCCGGTGACGCTGGTGCCGGGCGAGTTTCCGGGGTTTGCGGCGCTGAAGCAGGCGGCGCAGTGGTCCGGTGACGAATTGCTCCAGTTGGCCCAGCAGACGCGGGCCGAGAACCTCGTTGAGGAACACTCGGACGACTTCAAAACGACGGTAAAATATCCGCTCGCCAGTCTGATGATACAGGCGATCAATCACGCGACCGAGCATCGTCAACAAGTGTCCACCATCATCACCCAACTGGGGGTGGAGCCGCCGGATATGACCGGCTGGGTGTACATGGAAGAAAAAGGCGAATTTAAGGAAACAACGGAAGGCGAATCGTAACCTTGTCCACAGCCGCCTGATCTCAGCCAGCGCTTAGAAACCCCACCCACTATGGCTAGCCAACCTCTACCAACCCCCAACCCCCAATCCCCAACCCCAACCCCCGCCTGGCGGCAAGCCGTGGCCGAGGCGGAGGCGCTTGCCAACGAGCAGGCGGCGCAGGCGGCAGGCGGCGACAACACCGTCGCCACGGTGGAGGGCGTGCTGGAGCGGATCACCTACAGCAACGGGGAGAACGGCTACACCATCGCCAAGCTCAAGCTGCCGCGCCAGAAGACGCCGATCACCATCGCGGGCAACATGCCCAGCGTGAACGTGGGCGAGACGCTGCGCCTGACCGGCAAGTGGACCTTGCACGCGCAGTATGGCCGCCAGTTCACCGTCACCCGCTACGAAGTGGCCCTGCCCGGCACCATTCCCGGCCTGAAAAAGTACCTCGGCAGCGGGCTGCTCAAAGGTGTCGGCCCGGCCATCGCCGAGCAGTTGGTCAACACCTTCGGCTTCGACACGGTCGAGATGCTGGAACGCTACCCCGAACGGTTGGCGCAGGTGCCGGGCCTGGGCAGCCGCCGCGCCGTCGCCATCGCTCATGCCTGGCGCGAACAGCGGGCGCTCAAAGAGGTGATGGAGTTCTTGCAGGCGCAAGGGCTGCCGGTGACCCTGGCCGTCCGCATCGTCAAACGCTACGGCGAGGCCGCCGCCGTCGTCGTCCGCGAGCAGCCCTACCGGCTGACCGAGGAGGTCTACGGCGTGTCCTTCAGCGTGGCCGATCAGATTGCCGGGCGGCTGGGGGTCGCGCCCGAAACGCCGCAACGGATCTGGGCCGGGGTCAAGCATGTGCTGGGCGAGGCCGCCGAGAATGGGCATACCTGGATGCGCCGGGCCGAACTGGTCGGGGCCGCTGCCCGCCTGCTGGGGCAAGCCTCGCTCACCGTGGAGCAAGAGTTGGCCCGCATGACCGCCGACGAGCAGATCATGGTCGAGCCAGGCGAGGAGGGGGGCGAAATCGTCTACCCCGCCGCGCTCTACAACGCCGAAGCGTTCGTGGCCGGGGCGATCAAGGCGCTGAAAAGCTACCCCCACGACCGGCTGAGCGATTGCCGCCACATCGAGTGGAACAAGGCGATTGCCTATTTGCAGGCCCACGACGCGAGCCTGCGGACGCTGACCGAGCGCCAGCAACAGGCGGTGCGGCTGGCCCTGACCGAGCCGGTGACCATCCTGACCGGCGGCCCTGGCACCGGCAAGACGACGACCCTGCGCGCCATCATCAAGCTGATGATCGCCCGCAAGCACAGCGTCGTCCTGGCCGCGCCGACGGGCCGCGCCGCCAAGCGCCTGGAAGAGACGACCGGCGCGCCCGCCCGCACCCTCCACCGCCTGCTCGACCTCCACCCCACCTCCAACGGCGAATATGGCCGGGGCACCCAGATCGACGCCGATTTGGTGATCGTAGAC
>JBBSEL010000215.1:0-6478 GCA_038239755.1 Chloroflexia bacterium
GCGACCCCGCCCCACCAGGGGCAAGACCAGGGCGACCCCGGCCATCGACAGCGCAATCGTCAGCAGGGCATAGCCCAGGCTTGCCAGGCCGATGCTGCCCAGGTTGTTCATCGTATGCTCGTCCAGCCCCAGGCTCATCCCGACGACGAACAGCAGGGCATAGATCACCCAGCCCGCTACCCGGTTGAGCCGCCCCAGCAGCCAGTGCTGCTTCCGCAGCACCCACCCCACCGCAAATCCCCCACTCAGGATGGCGAGTAGTTCCATTGCCCCAATCCTCCCCATACCGCATTCGTTCTCCTGTGAACGTACCCGATGGATGAGGGCGGCGGCAACGGCAGGACGGACAAACTATAGGGGCAGTCTTAGTGCAGTGTGCTGCCCCCTGCGAATCTAGCCCATCATCAGCGGGGCGGGAGAAAACATGGCCCCTACGCCAGCAGGTGGCGTCGCCCGTACATCCCGGCTGCGCTCCGGTGATGGGGGAAACACAACCTGTGCAATCCATCGCGGGCACCAAAAAGCCCCCGGCGGCAGTGCCGGGAGCCTTCAGCAGGAGTGAGCGGCGCGGGGGTTAGATCCCGGCGGCGTTGTAGCGCAGCAGGACGCCTTGCGGGCCGTTGTGCCGATAGGCGGTGCCGATGATCCGGTTGTACATCACCACGCGCGGGTCGCTGACATCCTCAAACATGTTGAGCATCCCATCGTTGGACTGCCCCAGGATCCAGCCGACCAGATCGATGCGGCGGCGTATCTGGGCGAGCAGCGGCAGCGCCTCAGGTGCTTGCTGCTGAGCCTGGGCGTAGGTGCTGATGCGGGCCCGGGCCGGGGAGTCGCGCCAGCGGGGGGTCGGCGCGGTCCAGGTCCCGATCTGGCGGGCAAGTTGCCGTTCCAGGTCGGCATCGGCGGGCGGGGTGCCCGAGTCGCACTCAGGATAGTGAGCCATGATTTATCTCCATTGATGGGGTGGCCGGGGCCACGTCGGTGAGCGCAGCGATAGGGCCTTCCAGCCGTCCGCGTAGCCGCTTGCGCGCCGCGTTCAGGCTGGCCCCGACGGTGCCCTCGGCAATGCCGAGCGTCGTCGCGATCTCCCGATAGCTATAGCCGTGATAGTAGTAAAGAACCAGCGCCGCCCGCTGTTGGGGGGCCAGCGTCGCCAGCGCGGCAGTGACATCCATGCGGTCGGCCACCGTCGTTTGATGATCGGGTTCTTGTCCGCCGTGGAACAGGTTTTGGCCCAGCCGCGCCACCAGAGCAGGCAACCGGGGTCGCCGCAGGTGGCTCAGCGCGTGGTTCACCGCGATCCGGTAAAGCCACGCGGCCACCGGCCCCTGGCCCTGATACGTATCCCATTTAACGTAGGCTTGGACAAAGGCATCCTGGGTCAGATCTTCAGCTAGCCGCGGGTCGAGTACGATGGCCCGCACAGTGCGATAGAGTCGGGGATAATGCTCTTCGTAGAGCGCGGAAAAGTCGGGAGGCGGTGCTAGCCCCCCCGACGGTTGTTCGACCTGTGTGTCGATCATGTGCGGGACTCCGTGTCGCGTGGGTCCGGCTGGTGGCCCCAGCCATTGCTATTGTCCTTACTATACTATAGTAAACGCTGTCTGAGGCCAAAAGGTTCATTATTTCCTCAGACAGACTGGGGCCAATCTGTATAGTACGACGCAGCCCGCCTGAGGCTTCTTTAGCCCGGATGGCGGCAATTTGCCGATGGATTATGCGCGGGTGCCGGAGAGGTAGAAGAAATAGTCGCCCGTCACCAGGGTGAGCTGGGTGAAACCGTGCCGGGTCAGCGCCGCGCTCAGGGTTGCCGGGTCATAATAGACCTTCACGATAGTGAACTCGCGCCCGTCCAACAGGGCGCGGGTCTGGTATAGATCGGGGCTGCCCGTCGCCAGTTCGTCGATGCTGCTGGCCGGCTCATCGACGATGAAGACGCGCCCGCCCGGTCGCACCGCCCGCCTGATTTTGTCCAAAAAGCTGTCCAGCGCGGCGGGCGGCACATGGGAGATCCAGAAGGCGAAAAAGACCAGATCATATTGCGCGGCTGGCTCCCAGGCGAACAGGTCCACCTGCTGGTACTGCACATGGGCTGCACCGACCCGCTGCCGGTTCAGCGCCAGCATCTCCGGCGAGGCATCCAGCACCGTCACCGAGCGCCCGATCCCGCTCAGCACGCGGGTCCAGATCCCCGTGCCCCCAGCCAGTTCGAGGATCGTCTCCACCGGCCCCAGGCGTTGGAGCCCCGATTCTACCGCCTGCAATTCGGGGTGGACTAGCCCGTCGGGGTCGCCGTCGGCCTCGCCGCGCAGCACGCCGTAGCTGGTCGCGTCGTATTCCTCGGCGCGGGCACGGTAGTAGGCGATCTGTTCGCGGAGCACATTATCGTCCATCATCGTCCATCATACTCCTACTGCCCCCACCCATGCAAGAGGTCGGCACCCAGCCGGGCCAGCAAGACCTCGTAGGGGGTGCCCCGATTTTCCGGGTGCCACTCAAAGCGGGCGCGCTCGAACCACTGGACCACATAGACATTGCCATCGGTGCCGCGCTCCAGCCGGGCCGGGGTAAGGGGATAGCCGAAGTGATCCAGCCCGCCCTCGCGCCAGACGCGCAAGAACGGCCCGGCGACTGTTTGCCCGGTGGCGGCGAAAAGCTGCTGCTCCTCATCGGGCGGCCAGCCCCGCTCCGCCAGAGTCGCCGTGTCGGCCCCGCCCGCGATCCGTCCATCGGCCACCGCGCCCTGTTCCGGGCGCATCCAGTCGCCCAGCCGGGCCAGCAGCACCTCGTAGGCGGTGCCCGCGTTTTCGGGGTGCCATTCCAGCCGCGCCCGTTCGGTGTACTGGACCCGATAGTCGCCTTCCTCGCTGGCCTCGGTCAGCGGGTAGCCCAGCGCGGCCAGCCCGCCGTGTGCCGTCCAGTAGGCCCGGAACGGCGCGGCCAAGGTGTGCCCGGTGGCGGCGAACGTCCAGGGGTCGCCCGAATCGGCGGCGACGGGCGGCGGGGTAGGGGGGTTGTGCGCCATCTGGCGCAGCGCCTCGTACACCGGGCGGGGGGTGCCATCGGTGTTCAACAGGCTGCGCCAGCGCATGTTGTCGCACGGTCCCAGCCACGCGACCATGCTGTAATCGAGGTTGAAAACGACCAGCACCCCCGCCCACGGCCAGTGCTGGCGGGCATACTGGATGGCGCGCACGGTGTAGTCAGCCTGTTCAGCAGGGCTGACCTGCTGCCAGCCGTGCCCGTCGGGGATGGTGCAGGGGGCCTGCATCAGCCAGCCCATCTCGGTCACCCAGACCGGGCGTGCCCCGTCGCCCATCTCCTCCATGATCGCGTGAAGCGCCTCGCCCTCGCGGAAGTAGAAGCCCGCCGGGTGGGCGTGGGGCGCTTCGGGGGCGAAGGTGTAGCCGTAGAGATGCATCCCGATCACGTCGGCCACCTGGGCCAGCCCGGCGCGGTAGAGATCGCGCAGGTAGCGATCCTGGCCGACCGCTTCCACGTCGTCGCGGTTGCCGGTCAGGGCCAGCGCCGCCGTGACCAGCACCGCCTGGGGGTCGGCAGCCCGCAACGCCGGGCGCACCGCCCGCAAGAGGGCCACGTAACCCGCCGCATCGGCCTTGCGGTTGCCCCAGTATTGCCCCAGGTTCGGCTCGTTCCAGATCTCGTAAGCTCCCACGCGGCCCCGGTAGCGGCCCGCAGCGGCGGCGACAAAGCGGGCCATGTCCTGCGGGTCGGCGGGCGGAGTCATCGCCGGGTCGGTGGGGTTGGGCCGCGCCCAGGCCGGGGTGTAGGCCACCTGGAGGATCAGCCGGGCCGTGGGAGCGACCCCGGCGACGATAGAGTCGGTGCCCGCCCAGGCGAATTGCCCCGGCCCCGGCTCGGCATCGTTCCAACTGATCACCAGCCGCGCCCAATCCATCCCCAGGGGCGGCAGATAGTGCGCGTTGTTCGGGTCAGCCAGCGTCACCCCCAGCCCTTTGCTGCTTGCCAGTGGGGCGGGGCCGTCTGCTGCGCGTAGTCCCGCACTCCCGCTGCTCAGCGTCGTGATGCAGATGAGAACGAGTAGGCATAATTTCCTCAACACAGGCGTCTCCTTCGCGCCCCAATTATACGCGCTGGGGCAGGGGGGTGCAACGAGAGTTCACCACGAAGGACACGAAGCGCACGAAGGGATCGCTCTTCGTGCGCTTCGTGTCCTTCATGGTGAACATACCCTCTGGACAGCCGGGGCCGGTTGCGCTATAATCGGCTTACCATAATACAAACGGACGAAAGCGAGTGGGAGAACACGGCTATGCGACGATTTTCGACGATCCATCTGCTGCGCGGGTGCCTGGGGCTGCTGGCGGCCCTGTTGCTGTTCGGGGCCTGGCCGAGCGGGGGGGTAGCGGCGCGCCCGGCGACGAATGCCGGACCTTCCGGCGCGATAGCGCGCCCGCTGGCCGACGCCGGGTCGGTCTGGGGGGTGCCGTGGGTGCGCCAGTGGTACAGCCTGACCTGCGAGTACGCGGCGGTGGCGGCGGTCACCTGGTATTATGGCAATCTGCTCTCGCAGCGGGTGATGATCAACGAGGTGCCCTACGACTACAACCCGCATGTCGGCTTCCGTGGGCGAATCAACGGGCCGACCGGCGGCACCACCGATTACGGCGTCTATGCCGAGGCGCTGGTGCCGGTGCTCCAGAACCACGGCTTCAATGCCCAGGCGGTCTATGCCGATACCGGCTGGCTGAAAGCGCAGATCGTCGCTGACCGCCCGGTGGTTGCCTGGATCACCTACCAGACACGCTGGTCCAACCCCACCTACATCTGGGCCGACGACGGCACCCGCTTCAGCCTGGTGCCGTGGGAGCATTGCGTCGTTGTCACCGCCTATGACGACTGGGGCGTGACGATCATGGACCCCTACACCGGCACCTTCGACCGCTATAGCTGGGACGATTTCACCCGCGCCTGGGGCTATTTTGATAATATGGCGCTGTTGATTACCCCGGCCACGCAATAAGGCCATCCCCCTGTCGCGCCCACACCTGGGGTGCCTCATCGGGGCTTCAAAGGTAGCTATGTCCACCGCCCAGGCCAATGTTGCGCGACGCGATCCAGCGACAAGTGAGCAGTCAGCGCAGGCGCGGGCGGGGGGATTGTGGGTCCATCTGGGGGTGCTGCTCGTCTTTACCCTCGGCACCATCGTGGCGACCTGGCCGATGTTCCCGCAACTGGGCGGCTTTGTCCTCACCCGCGATGACCCGGTCCAGGCGATCTACGAAATGGCCTGGCAGGCCCACGCCCTCGCCACCAACCCGCCCAGCCTGCTCGAAGCAAACATCAATTACCCCTTTCACAGCACGCTGGCCTTCAACGAAATCTCGTTCACCGAGGCGCTGCTGGGGGCACCGCTCTATGCGCTGTCGGGCAACCCGGTCCTGAGCCACAACGCGGTGATTTTGCTGGTCTATATCCTGGCGGGCTACGGCACCTGGCTGCTGGTGCGCGCCCTGACCGGCAGCGGCCTGGCCGGGCTGGTCGCGGGCAGCGGCTTTGCCTTCAGCTTTTTCATGATCAACAACATCCAACACACCACCCCGGTCAATGCCGAATGGTTGCCCTTCCTCCTGCTGGCGCTGTACAAGGTGCTGTGGACCGGGCGCTGGCGCTGGGTGGCGGCACTGACCGGGTTCTTCGTCCTGAACGCACTGTCCAGCCATTACCTGGCCTTCTATTCGGCCATCTTGCTGGGCCTGTTCTTCGTCTATTATGCGCTGTTCCGGCGGCGGCTGTTCACCTGGGGGCGGATCGGCCAGTTGGCAGTGGGCCTGGGGGTGGGCGGGCTGCTTGTGCTGCCGATCGCTATCCCCTACGCTATCGTCCAGGGCAACTATAATTTCGGGCGCGATCTGTTCCAGGTCGAGCGCTTCTCCAACGTGCTGGTTAGCTTCCTGGCCGTCTACCGGGCCAACCCACTCTACCGGGCGCTGCTGGCTCCGTTTGCCGATCTCGGTCCCTGGCCGGTCGAACGGTCGGCCTTTCCCGGCCTGATGGCACCGGGGCTGGGCCTGGTAGCACTCGTGTGGGCTGTGCGCCGTGGATGTGGAACGCCGGAGCCGGAGCACGCGGGGCAGGGTGGGAGCGGACGTGATTTCCGGCTCCATGTCGGTTTCTTCGCGGTCGTGGCCCTGGTCAGCGCGGTCCTGTCGCTCGGCCCCACCCTACAATTGACCTATGCCGCCAACGTGTACGACCCCAGCACGGTGCAGGGGGTGTTGCCGCTGCCCTATCTGATCCCCTATTACCTCGTGCCGGGCTTTGCCAGTATGCGGGTCGCCTCGCGGGTGGATGTGCTGCTGGCCCTGGCGCTGGGGGTGCTGGCCGGGATGGGGGCGCTCCTTGTGCTGCGTGGGCTGCGGACGCGGCTAGCGGGGCAGCGGGCGGCGCGGCTGGTCCTCCCGGCGACGGCGGCGCTGCTGGCCCTCTTGCC
>JBBSEL010000216.1:0-6410 GCA_038239755.1 Chloroflexia bacterium
GAACGTTTCCAGGCCTACATCGGGGGTCGGTTCGCTGCTGGCGATGGCGGTGGCATCGGCGGCGGTATTGCGGTCGCCCAGATCGCGCAGCCAGCGGGCCACCCGCCCGCCGTACAGCCCGTCGCGGGCATCGGCCCAGTTGCGGTCGGCCAGCGTGGCAAACTCGCGCAGGCTCATCGCCACGTCGCCGCTGGGGAAGCGGAACCCGGCCCCGCTGCTGGTCGGTGGCGGGGGAGGGGGAGCTTGGGTAGGCGGGGAGATCGGCAGGGCACCGACCGGGCCCGCCTGGAGCGGTGGTGGCGCGGTGGCGGGGGCCAGGGTCCCCAGGCTGCCGGTCGTCTTAGCGACGCGGGCCATCGTATCCAGATCCTGCAACTCTTTCGAGACCGCTACCGCTTCGGGGCGTTGATCGGGATCGGGGTTCAGCATCCGCCCCAGCAAGTCGCTGAAATTGGGGTTGATCGTGGCGATCAGGCTGTTCGCCGGGGGGAACGGCTCGCCCACATGATCGCGGGGGTCGCGACCGGTGACCAGTTGGTGCAGCGTGGCTCCCAGCGCGAAAATGTCCGACGCGGGTTCGGCGTGGCCCGCAATCTGTTCGGGCGGGGCAAAGCCCGGCGTGCCCCAGGCGGCGCTGTCGGCCTTCGCCCCGTGCGTACCGGCTGCCGGTTTCGACTTGGCGCGGGCGATGCCGAAGTCTACCAGGGTGATCTGCCCGGCGTTGTTGATGACGATGTTGGCCGGTTTGATGTCGCGGTGGACGATGGGCGGGTTCTGGCCGTGGAGGTAGACCAGCAACTCGATCATCTGCAAGGCGATAGAGCGCACCTCATCCTCGCTCAGCGGCCCGCCGTTGTCCTCCAGGTGGTGGTCGAGGTCTTCCCCGGCCACATACTCCATGACCAGATAGAACAAAGGCGGATCGATGAAGAAGTCGAGGATCTGGGGGAAGCGCGGGTTGTTCAGTTCGGCCAGCGCCTGGGCTTCGCGCTCGAAGTTGTGCTCAGCCTCGGCCCGGTCGCGGGCGTCGGTCTCCTGCACGCGCAGGCGCTTGACCACCACTGGGCGGTTGAACAACTGCTGGTCGCGGGCTAAATAGACATCGCCCGCGCCGCCCTTGCCCAGCCGCTTTTCGATCTGGTAGCGGCCATTGTGCAGAAGCATCCCCGGTTCCAGGGGCGCGTCAATCAGCGATTGGGTGACCGGCAGGGTGCGCCCGCAGTTCGGGCAGAACGCGGCTCCTGCCCGCACCGGGTTGCCGCAATAGGGGCAGACAGAGGTTGCCAAAGATACATCGCCTCAACGGAACGAGTGGTCGGTGACGAGTGGTTAGTGGTTGGTGGTTAGTGGTTAGTACTTAACGGCTCTTTACACGTCACCGTTTCTGATCACTGATCACTGATCACTGACCACTCGCCCCCAATTATGCCGAATGTGGGCACGCTTACAGCAGAAAGCGGGCCGTTGCCATTATAACATAAGGAGGCGGGGCAGCGCGGGCGCACGCCTGGGCGGAGCGGTGGGAACCACGCCCGCCGGATGGTCGATGGCATCGCCTGCCGTTGTTTGTGAAATAATTCACAGAGTTGACAACGCGCCTGATTCCCGGTATGATCAAGGTAGTTAGTTTGCTATTATTGGCGTGTTACAGACGCAAGGAGAACTCGAATGCTGACCGAAACCGAAACCCCCGTTATCGCCATGAGCGAAATTGCGATCCAGCAGTTACGCACGCTGCTGGAGCAGCAGGGCAACCCCGACCTGGGCCTGCGCGTCTTCGTCTATCCGGGCGGTTGCTCGGGGATGAGCTACGGCATGGCCTTCGAGGACGAAGTTAACGAAGAAGACAAGGTCTTCGACAACGCGGGTCTCAAGCTGATCGTGGATGAGAACAGCATCCACTATCTCCAGGGCGCGCAGATCGACTTTGAAGACAGCCTGATGGGCGGCGGCTTCCGCATCTTCAACCCAAATGCGGTCCGCTCCTGCGGCTGCGGCCACTCGTTCGACACGGGCGAGGAAGCGGGCTACGCCAGCGCGTGCGGTTGCGGCAGCCACTAGACCTTCGCTCTTTCTTGCGTGACTAAAGGGTGTGCTCACGGGCACACCCTTTTATTGTATTATGGACCTCTCCCATCTCCATCGTAACGATCTGGCCGCCGGACAGCTCGTGCCGGGCTGGGCCGGACGGGTCGCGTTGCTGGTGCCGCTGGGGGTCTACGCCTTTGTCTGGCCGTTCGGCCTCGGCCTGCTCAGCCTGGGTTGGATGCCGCCCGGCGCGGGCTGGGTGGGGGGGGTCTTGCTCCTGGCCCAGGGGCTGGCGCTGGTCGCCTGGCTGGCCCTTCAGGTGGGCGCAGGGCGGGCGCTGATGGTGGGCGCGGGGATCGCCGGGGCCGCTTGGCTTTTGGAGGCGGTGGGGGTCACCAGCGGGATCCCCTTCGGCCCCTACCGGTACACCGCCGCGTTGGGCGTGTGGTTGGGGCCGGTGCCCGCCGCGATCCCGTTCGCCTGGGTCGCCAGCGTGGGCAGCGCCTACTTTCTCGCTCGATTTTGGATCTTGGATTTTGGCTTTTGGTGGAACGATCCGCACGCGGCCCGGCGCAGTCCGCCTATCGCCATCGTCCTGGGGGCGTTGCTGGCGACGGCGCTGGATGGTGTGCTGGAGACGGTCGCCACCCGCGTGCAGGGCTACTGGACCTGGCTCACCCCGCCTGGTGCGCCCGGTACACTCTATGCAGGGGTGCCCATCGCGAACTTTCTCACATGGTTTGTCGCGGCGGCGGTCCTGGGCCTGGGTATTCGCGCCGTGACCGCCGGGCATATCGCCGCCGAGCGATCCTATCGCTGGGTGCCTGCGTTGATCTATACGACGAACGTGGTGATGTTCGGAGTGGTGAACGCGGCTCACGGCTTTAGCGGCCCGGCCTGGCTGGCGGCAGGGCTGCTGGCGCTGTTGGGGCTGGTTGGGGTCGCCGGTAGACAGAGACGAGGTGCGCTTGAGACAGCTTAGTGCAGGGTTTGGCAGTCAGGTAGCCAGTGACGAGTGGCCCTTTCCGCGCCGGTGGGCTGGGATCGCGGGCTTGATGCTCTTGTTGCTCGGTGCGCTGTTGCTGGGCGGCTGTGACGCTCCCGGTGCCCCGACCCCCACGCCGATCCTGCCCACGTCTGCGCCGTCCACCGCGACCGTGGTCCCTGCCCCGCCCACTGCGACGGTGGTCCCTGCCCCGCCCACCGTGGCGGAGGATACCCCCACAGTAGCGGAGGACATGCCGCTACCGGAGGATACCCCCACAGTAGCGCCGCCCACGGCCACCCCGGTGCCCCGCGTGCAGGCACTCACCGACGCCACCGCTACACCGACCCTCCCGCCCAATCCGCCCGAATTAGCAGCGCTGCTGGAAGACACCTACGCCAACATGGCCGCGCTGCCGGGCTACTATTTCACCGCGACCGTCTCGGTCAACGACTTTGGCCGCACGATCAATACCAAGCTGGACGGCGCGTATGTCCGCCCCGACCGCTTGCACTGGACCACGCAGGTGGACGCATCGGTCACCGAGGGGATCATCATCGGCCCCGATTACTACGTCTCCCAGGACAGCCAGACGTGGCTTCAGGTGCCGGGGGCGAAAGCGGCGCTCGACCAGTATCGGCTGTGGACGACTCTGCATGACGCGGTGGGGGCCGAATTGTCCTCGAAGGACGATCCCACCTCGCCCCTGACCCGCGTGGGCTACACGTTCGACGCCGCGCATGTGCCGCTGCCGCCCGCCGTCGAGCCGTGGCGGTTGATCTCGGTCGGCACCTGGATCGGGCGCGAGGATCACCTGCTCCACCGCATCGATCTGGCGGCGCAGACGGCCAATTATCTGGTGGAGGAGCATATGTACTTCTCCGGCTTCGGGGTGGTGACGGCGATTGACCCCCCGCCTGACGAGAACAGCACGCCGACGGCGGAACCTGACTACGAGACGCCCGTCCCCGAACCCACGCCTCGCGGGGGGCGCAACTACAATCCGTTTACCGGGCCGGGCCGCGGCGTGCAACCACTGAACGATTAGCGGCGCAGGAGGCTCCGATGCCCTGGAACCCGGATACCTACCACAAGTTTCAGGCCGAGCGGTCGGCTCCGTTTACCGATCTGCTGGCGCTGGTCCAGGTGCGCTCCGGCGTGCGGGCGGTGGACCTGGGCTGCGGCACCGGCGAATTGACCGCCCGGCTGGCCGAGGCGTTGCCGGATAGCACCGTCACCGGCTTGGATAACTCGCCCGAAATGCTGGCGCGGGCCGCCGCCTACGCCCGCCCCGGCCTCGATTTCGCCCTGGGCACTATCGAAACGCTGACCGGCGACTGGGATCTGATCTTCTCGCACGCCGCGCTCCAGTGGGTGCCCGATCATGCCGCGCTCATCCCCCGGTTGCTCGCCCTCTTGCGCCCCGGCGGGCAACTGGCCGTGCAACTCCCCTCCAACCATACCCACATGACCCACCGCCTGATCACCACCATCGCCGGGGAAGAGCCGTTCCGCACCGCGCTGGATGGCTGGCAGCGGGCCATGCCGGTGCTGGGCATCGAGGCGTATGCCGACCTGCTCTATGCCGCCGGGGGCCGCGACCTGACTGTGTTCGAGAAGGTCTACCCCCATGTGCTGGAAAGCGCTGACGCCCTGGCCGACTGGACCTCCGGCACGACCCTGGTGCCTTACTTCGAGCGCCTGCCTGCCGATCTGCGCGATCCGTTCATGGCCCAATACCGCGCCCGCCTTCGCGCCCAGTCGCCCGTCGGCCCGGTCTTCTACGGCTTCCGCCGCACCCTCTTCGCCGCCACCCGCCCCGAATAGGGGTTGGGGGTTAGGGGCTGGTGACGAGTGCTAGCTGGGGAAGCGCACGAGCGGTGGGGCGGAGTCCCCCTCGCCTCGCGTGAGCGGGGAGAGGGGACAGGGGTGAGGGGCGTTCGGGATCAGGGATCAGCCGTCGGCAGATCAGCCCCCGGAGGGCGACAGCAGGATGCCGGGCTATCAGGAAGAGTCCACAGCGACCGGGGCGACGGTGAAGAGGAAGCGCGCCTGGAAGCGGCGCAAGAGCTTGAGGATCGGCGCAGCCAGCACCAACAGCAGCGCCACATTGCCCGCCGCCGCTAGCATATCCCACCACAACGACGTCACCGTGTAGAACGCCGCATAGCTCCGCAATGCGCCCGCCAGCCCGGTAGCCGGGTCCCAGACCGTGGCATCGTTACCCACCGGGGCGACGAACGGCCAGAAAAACAGGTTCATCAGCGCCCCGAACACGAACCCGACGATGGCTCCCCAGCCCGCGAGCACCAGCCGTTCGTCCACCCCGCGCCGGGCCAGCGCCCCGCCGGGCCGCGCCACCCACGACGAGGCCAGCCCCACCCACCCCAGGCCGAACATCTGGAAGGGCAGCCACGGCCCCACGCCCCCGGTGAACAACGCCGACACCAGCACCGACAGCGACCCCAGCAGGAACCCGAACCCGCCCCCGTAGACATATCCCGTCAGGATCGGCAGCACGTAGATCGGGGAGAGGCCGCCCAACCCCTGGAACGGGCGCAGCACCGCGTTCGTGGCGATCAGCATCCCCAGCAGCGCGACCTGCTTGGCATCGAGCCGCCGCGTCTCCATATCGGCCAGCAGCACCAGCACACACAGCCCGACCAGGACGACCAGCAGTAGGGGGGCATCCGCCGCGTGCGACCGCTCCTCGCCCTCCCGCGCCACCGGGAGGAAGAACGGGTAGAAGAAGGCGGCCAGCCCGACCGCGCTGGTCAGCGCCAGCAGCCAGGGGCTGATCACCGGGGGCACCGAGGTGGGGCGGGGCGCAGGGGTGGGGAGCGTGGTCATCAGGTCGCCTCCCGGTGCAGGTGGGCGAATTCGCCCGCCAGGGTGGTAGTGATCGGGCCGGGCTGCCCCGTGCCAACGGGTGCGCCGTCCAGGCGGACGACGGGCAAGATCTCCATCAGGCTACTGGTCAGGAAGATCTCGCTGGCCCCACGCACATCGTCCAGGGTGAGCGGCGTTTCCTCCGGCACCCAGCCGCTCCTGGCGGCCAGCTCACAAACAGCCGCCCGCGTTACCCCCGGCAGGCAGCCACTCGCCAGCGGGGGAGTGCAGACCTGCCCCGCCCGCACGATAAACACGTTCGCCACGCTTGCGCCCACTACCGCGCCCGCCGTGTTTTGTTGTAGCCCCTCCTCGGCCCCGGCGCGGGCGGCGTACTGGCGCAGCAGGATCTGGTCGAGGTAGTTCAACGTTTTGCAACGGCTGAGGGGCGAATGTTCGTTGCGCCGAGGGCCGCCTGTGACGATGCCGATGCCGTCCGCATACCACGCAGCAGGGTAGGGGGGTGCCTCGGCCAGCGAGCGCCCGGTGATCAGCACCGTGGGCGCGA
>JBBSEL010000217.1:0-6407 GCA_038239755.1 Chloroflexia bacterium
CTTTCGGCACCAGGGCCATCTTCAGGTCGGCGTTCTTGGGATCTTTGGCGTGGGCGAAGTCGAGGTCGTCGGCCGCGCCGCCGAAGAACATCGCCACCTTGCCCGCCTTCGCCATCTCACCGAAGCCTTGCTCCTTGATCGTGGCTTCCGGCACGGCCATGGCGGGGTTGTAGATCACGTCGGCGTAGAACTGCTCGCCCATCAGGGCTTCGGGGCTATCGATGGGGCTGGTCTTGCGGTCTTTGCTGATCACCTCACCGCCCGCCTGCCAGACGAACATATGGACCGGCGGCCAGCCATTGAACGAGGTGCCCCACTGCGATCCGTCGGGCTTGGTCAGCTTCGTGGCCGCATCCTTGAAGGTGTCCCAGGTCCAGCTTTCGTCGGGCGGCTTGATATTGGCCGCGGCGAACATGGCCGGGTTGTAGTAGAGCACTACCGGCTGGGCGATCCAGGGCAGGCCGTAGAGCTTGCCGTTGTAGCGGGCCACGTCCAGCGAGCCGGGATAATAGTCGTCCAGCTTGGCGGCGGGCATGTCGCTCATCTTGGCAACTTGATCGGTGATGTCGAGGATCGCGCCGTTGTCGGCGTAGTTGGCGACATATTCCTGCGAGAGCCACATCAGATCGGCGGCAGTGTTGCCGGCGATACTGGTCTGGAGCTTGGTGTAATAGTCGGCAGGGCTGGCCTGGTGGACGATCTCGAAGTCGGTTGCGGCGGCGTTGACCTTGTCGATGACGGCCTGGAGTTCCTTGGCTTCGTCGGCCCCGGTCCAGGTGGTCAGGACGACCTTGGTCTTGGTGCCGCCGGTGCTACCGGCGGCGGCGGTGGTGTTGGTCGGCGCGGCAGCCGCCGGGGCAGTGGTGTCGGTGGCGGCGGCTGCCACGGGCGCAGTCGTTGCGGCGGGGGGAGCTGCCGGGGCGGTGGTGGCGGTTGCGTCCGCGCCGCAGGCGGTCAGCAGCGGCAGGCAAAAGGCGAGCAGCGCGCAGATAGTAAAGATCCGGTTAGGTTTCATGCAATTTCCTCCTTGGGGACATGGTTACTGCCGATAAGAATGGTCGGCTTGATGCGGATGCATCACACAAAAATGGACGGCCCGGTGGTCACCTCCTCTCAGGCTGCGTGGCAGCCGCATGATGCCCGAATGATCAGGTTGGTTCCGACGACTAAGCGAATTGGTGGGCCGGGCGGGTCGGGGGCGCGGATCCGTTCCAGCAGGTGCCGGGCGGCCAGTTCCCCCATCCGCTCTTTGGCGATATGCACGGTGGTCAGGGGCGGGTCCGCCGACTCGGCCCCATGAATATCATCGAAGCCGATCACGGCCACGTCTTCGGGCACGCGCAGCCCGCTTTCGCGGGCGGCCCGGATCACCCCCAGCGCCATCGCGTCATTGACGGCGAAGACGGCGGTGGGGGTGGGCGGGGCGGCAAACAACATGCGCCCCGCCGCCAGGCCGGTGGCGGTGGTGGTCGCGTCCTGGTGGACGAGGACCGAGAGTGACGGCACGCCGACCAGCGCCCGTTCGTAGCCGTCTTGCCGCTCGCGGGTGCTCAGCCAGGCGGGCGGGCCGCCGACAAAGGCGATCCGCCGGTGGCCGTGGCCTAGCAAGTGTTCGACGGCGGCGCGCGCCCCTTCGGTGTTGTCGCTCAAGACGCAATCGAGGGCGGTTCGCTCCAGCGCGTTATCAACCAGCACCAGCGGCAAGGGCCGTTGGGCCACCGACAGGATCAGGGCCGAGTCGATATCAGGCCCGGCCAGGATCAGCCCATCGACCCGGCTTTCGCGCACCACGCGCAAGTCCCCCGCCTGTCGTTCGTCGTGGGCACCCACGGTGGTCAGGATGACGTGGTATCCTTCCTGGGCCAGGGCACGCTCGACACCGTGCATGATCACCAGATAGAACGGGTCGCGGGCCACCGGGAACGGCTGCTGGTGGACGACGAAGGCGACCGCCCCGGTGTTGGCCCCGTTGAGGCTGCGCGCCGCCACATTGGGGGCGAATTCCAGTTCCGCCGCCAGGGCCAGCACCCGCTGGCGCAGGTCAGGTGCCACCCCCGGCTTGTCGTTCAGTGCCCGCGACACCGTGGCGACCGACACGCCTAACTGCCCAGCGATATCTTTGATCCGGGTGGTGTGGGCCATAGCCTAGTGCTCCTCCAGCGTCAGCTTGCCCTGTTCCACGTCATATTGTACGGTCAGTTTGGCACCGTCGGCAGTTGTCAGCGTCTGGGTCAGCGGCACCGGCAGGAGGAAGAAGCCGTCCACCGAGATGTTGCGCTGGGGGTCGCTGCCCGCGTACTCGAAGGTGAGGGTATGGGCACCGGCGGTCAGGTCCAGCGGGGCGGAGGAGAGCCGGTCGAGCCACAGGTAGTCGCGGTCGGGCGCGCCGCCGAGGTTCTGCTTGCGCGGCCCGGTGCCATCGAGGTTCCAGCGCAAGGCGACCGCGTCGGGTCCGGTCGGCCCGGTGGCCTGGTCCAGCGCGCCGGGGCTGAGCGCGGCGACCAGCGACAGGGGCACGAGGTTGCGGGCCACGTCGGGGTCGGTGCCCGATATGTCCTGGAAGCCGCTACCGCAGCAGCCGCGCCCCAGTTCCAGGCCCATCACCGTGCTCGTCGTCACCTTGCTCACCCCCAGCGACTTCCAGGGCAGGCGGGCCTCGTAGATATAGCCGCCGTCGATCTGCTTCCAGCCCAGTTGCCCGTCGGGGACATAGCGGTTGGCCTTCCAGTCCCAGATCTGCGGGCCGGAGGGGGTCTGGGCCAGGGTCAGCTTCACGTCCGACGTGCTCTGGGCACGGTTGGTGTTCATATAGATCCAGAGTACGTCGCCCTTCCAGACCGAGGGGCCGGTTTCGGTTTGGGTGTGTTCGGGGTCGAAGACGCGGGCGGCGATGTAGAGATTCTGCTCGTCCCATTCCATATAGCCGACGAAGGCATCCCGATCCGCCCCGCCCCAGCCCGCCGCTCCGCGCAGGATGCTGGCCGTGGTGGTGGCCGAGAGCGGTTGCGCGGCGGTCCACTCGCCCAGGTCGCCGTCGAGGGTGGGCGGGGTGCTCACCTGGAGCGCCTCGGCCTGGAACGCCTGCTGGGCGGTGGCCTGGCGTTGCGCGGCGACATAGAGGTGATAGCGCCCGGCGGCGGGGATGGTGAAGGTCTGGCTGAACACGTCGCCCGCGCCCGCCACCACGTAGTGGCCGTTGCTCCAACGGGCATCGCCGGTGTTGTTGCCCACGCGGTAGGATGTCGCTGCTGTCCCCGCCGTCTGCTGGGCGGTTTCGGCTTCCAGCACCTGCCAGGGGGTGCCCGATTCGGGCTGATAATGGAGATAGCGGGCGGCGACCGGGTCGGCCCCCACTGTCTGGAGGGCCATCAGCGCCTCGATAGTCGATTCGGCCCCGGCGTTACGGTTGACCCGGAACGTGCTCGCCCCGCTCAGGCCGTCGTAGCCGCGCCCGCTGGCCGGGTCGTACATGGCGAAGTGGGCCGTATTGTTGCCGTAGAACCAGGCCGCCGCCAGCCCGGCCAACCGCCCATAGGTGTCGTCACCCGTGGCCTGATGCAGCGCGGCGTAGCCCTGGGTCATGCTGTTCAAGCCGTAGGCGATCTGGTCGTAGGTGAAAGGCAGCACGCCCCATTCGCTGATCATCGGCCCCGCGATCAGCCGGGCATAGAACATGTCGGCAGAGCGGCGGGCCGAGGCGACCCAGGCGGGCTGTTTGAGCTGCTGCCCGGCGCGGGCCAGGGCAAAGACCTGGGTGCTGCCCCAGGCGTGCCAGCTTCCCGGCGCGGCGGCGCTGTCGGGGAACATCCCCCAGGGGTAGTTCAGGTGGTCGCCGGGTTGGTAGGCGACCAACGCCTCGCACAGTTTGCTCAGCAAGTCGCGGGTGGGGGCGTCGGCCCCCTTCGCGGCGGTGTCATATTCGAGCAGGGCCAGCACAGCGATGCTGGTTACGTCGCCGCCGCCGCCGATCAGCCAGCCGGGGACGGGGATGCCGTGGACGGGGCTGGACTTGCCGTAGTTGGTGGCGACTTCTTTGGTCCACACGTCGCGGATGCGGGTGAAGGAGGCGCGCAGCTTGTCGGCGTAGGCCGGGTCGGTGGCACCCAGCACGCGCACGCCGGTGCCCAGCGCCCACGCCCCGCGTGCCGCCCACCAGCCCGACGTTTTGTAGGAGGTGTTGCCGGTCTTGTTGATCGTCCCGGCGCGGTCGGTGATGAAGTTGTAGAACTCGCCGTCGGGGTCCTGCATGTACATGACGAAGTTGAGCAGGCGGTGCGCTTTGTCCAGCACGGCGGGATCGTGGCTGGTGGCGTAGTCGGTCAGGTAGACGACCGCCGCCCGCGCCGCGTCGTCAATGGCGGCGATGCCCTCGCCGGAGGCATCGATCCATTCATATTTGGGGGCTTCGCTGTAGATGTGGGTGATCGCCATCGGCTGCCCGGCGATGGTGACATCTTCGACCAGGAAGTTGAGGTGGGCGAGATTGACATCCCCCCGCGCGACCGGCGCGGCGGTGGCGGCGGGTTGCCCGGTGATGGTCTGGGCGGGGGGCGGGGTGTTGCCTGCGCTGCCCGCGGTGGGGCTACCGGCGAGAGCGGGGGCCGGGGTGCTGGTGGCAGGTGCGCCGGGTGTGGCACCGGGCGTGGCCGCCGGGCTGCCGCCGAACCAATCGCAACCGGCCATGCTGAGCAGGCATAGTACCAGGCATCCACACTTCAGGGAACGTAGCATCATCGCCTTCTCCCCCCACATCGAATGTGCGGTTGATATACTATTGGAACCCGTTGCAAAAATTACGTAAACGGTTACGGGAGTGTCGCTAGTATATAACAGATCTTCTGAGGAGTCAATAGCGTTGATCAGCCTGCCTACTTTGGGGAGAGCCGCCCGGCTCAATATCAGGCAGGCATCCGGCCTATTCTCTGATTCCCCTGTTCTTAAACTGGTCCAATTGTGCTATACTGCCGGGGAATTCGCGGAGGGATCTTGCCCATGCCCCCTAAATTGTCGTCCGATCAGGTGCGTTGGCTGCGGCTGCGTGCGCAACGGTTACACCCGCTCCCGCCGGATGAGCGCAGTGATGCGGCGGGGGTGGTCGCGGCGTGCGGGGGGATGCAGGCGCAGGACGCGCCCGCTGCGACCCTGTCGGTGCGTGCCCGCAGCCGGGGGGTGGTCGCGGCGGATGTTGAGCGGGCGCGGGTGGCAGATCGGACGGTGGTGCGGACCTGGGCGATGCGCGGCACCCTCCATCTGGTCGCCACGGCAGACCTGGGCTGGCTGCTGGGGTTGCTCGGCCCCATCTTTATCCAGGGTGGCACCCGTCGCCGCCTGGAATTAGGGCTGGACGAGGTCATCTGTCGCCGCGCACTGCCCCTGCTCTGTGCGGTGCTGGCGGAACATGGGCCGCAGACCCGCGCCGAAATCGTCGCCCACCTGGGTGGACATGGCATCGCGCTGGTCGGGCAGGCGGCCCCCCACCTGTTGGGCCGGGCCGCGCTGGAAGGGTTGATCTGCTACGGGCCGGATCGGGGGCGGGAGCCGACCTATGTTCTGCTCGCGGATTGGGCGAAGGTCGGACCAGTGCTCCCCTCGGAAAAGGCACAGAAAGAACTGGCCCGCCGCTACCTTGCCGCCTATGGCCCGGCAGGACCGGAGGATCTGG
This sequence comes from Chloroflexia bacterium, assembly GCA_038239755.1. Taxonomy (GTDB): domain Bacteria; phylum Chloroflexota; class Chloroflexia; order QHBQ01; family JAICKM01; genus JBBSAN01. The sequence continues at coordinate 5,663 of JBBSEL010000217.1, forward strand.
CGGCGTGGTCGGGCTTGCCGTTGAAGGAGGCGCGGGCGGCGTGGCAGCGGCTCGCGGATGAACTGCTGGAGGTGGAGGTCGCTGGGCACCCGGCCTGGCTACTGGATACGCGGCAGAAGTGGCTCGATGATCCGCCCCCGCCCGGCCCGGTGGTGCGCCTGCTCGGCGGCTACGACACCTACCTGCTGGGCTATCGCAACCGCGATCTCAGTGTCCCGCCCCAGCACGCCCGGCGCGTCCATCCGGGCGGGGGGATCATCCACCCCGCCGTGCTGGTGGATGGGCAGGCGGCGGGGACATGGCGGATCACCCGGCAACGGGGGAAGGTGACGGTGGTGGTGACGCCGTTCGCCGTGCCCACGCCAGCGGTGCGGGCCGGGTTGGAGGCCGAAGCCGCCGATGTGGCCCGCTTCCTCGAAATGCCGGGGGCGCTGACGGTCGAAGCGGCGGGCGACTGAGCGGTGGTTTACGGTTGCCAGACCGTGGTAGTAGGCACGCCGAACGGCCAGAGGGCATCGACGCCGGGGAGCGCGACCAGATCCAGCGTGGCATCCAGGGTTTGCAGGTGGAGCGCGGCGTCGGCGGCTATGTAGGCCAGAAGCCCACCGGACAGGAGCAGGTGCCCCGGTGCCCCGGTTTGGGCGGCGGTCTGGTCGCGGGTGAGCAAGACCGTCCCGCCGTCGGTCCCGATGGGCGCGCTGTATACCGCTTCCCCGATACGCCCCTCCGTCGTGGGGGGTAGCTC
>JBBSEL010000218.1:0-6395 GCA_038239755.1 Chloroflexia bacterium
CTGTCCGCTCCGCAACGACTGGTGCCACTTTCCCCAGCGGGTGGCGCGGCCCGCCTTTCAGCGCCGGGCCAAAGACGCGGCGGCGAGTTGGGAAGACAGCAAGTTCGCCTACGCCGCGATGGCCCGCTTCCCGCCCGAATCCCCCATCTGGGGACGCCTGATCCACCAGCCCCAGGCCGACAAAGGCGGGGTCACCCTCATCATCTCCAGCCGTGAGGGCATCGTCCAACCGCGCATCCCCAAGCGCGACCGCGCCCGCTACCGCGCCGCCGACGCGCTCCACTGGGGCGACGCCTTGCTCACGCCGCCGGGCGATCCTGGTCCTGCGGATGCGGCTCCTGCTGAGCACCCCAATATGGGCGCGGAGCGGTAAGCCCCGGAGGGGCGACAGATAGTAGCCCACGGTGCAACCGTGGGGAATGCACCCCAATAACAGCCCCAGAGGGGCGACAGAGGGATGCTGGCTCTGTCGCCCCTCCGGGGCTGGGTGGTATGGTTGGTTTGTCCACACGGCTCACGCCGTGGGCTACTATCTGTCACCCCTCCGGGGTTGTGTCCGTGACTGATCCTTGCCCGCCGGGGGTCGGGCGTGGTATAGTGGAGGGGCGAAGAGGAGCAGATGATGACGAGCAGCCATTCCCCAGCCCCCATACGTATTCCCTGGAAGGTCACGCTGGTCGGCCCCTGTGCGGCGGGCAAGTCCACGCTGGCGGCGCGCTTGCGGGCGGCGGGCGTAGCGGCGCGCTGCGTGGCCCAGGAGCACAGCCATGTGCCCTACCTGTGGCAGATGAGCAGCCCCGATGTGCTGGTCTATCTCGACCTGGGGCTGCTGACCACCCAACGACGGCTGCACCGCCCGTGGTCGCAATCGCTATTCGAGGAGCAGCGTCGCCGCCTGACCCACGCCCGCACCCATGCTCACCTGATCCTCAGCACCGACGACCGCACCCCGGAGGATCTCGCCGCCCAGGTCCTCCAGTATTTGCAGACCTTCGACCCCACCGTCCGCCCCCCGCCGCCCGAACCGCCCCTCCTGCGCGCCTTTCGTAGTGGGCACCGCGATCTGGGGGCAACATGAACGGGGGTTGGGGGTTGGGGGTCCTTGCTTGGTGGCTCCGAGGGCTGGGGATCGTGGCGCTCGGCTTGTTGTTGCTAGGCTTGCTCCAACCAGCTCCAGCGCAGGCGGCGCACAAGCTGCCTAACGGCCCGCCGCCGTTCGCCTACCCTGGTCTTCCGCCGACGATGGTGTTGGAAACCCAGGACGATGCCCCAGTGGCGGAGCAGGCAGCGGCGACCCCCGTCCCCACCCCGGTGGCGCCCCCCGTCCCGGCCCCGGCGACGGGCGGGTTGACCCTGGATCGCTTCGCCATCGGCTTCCTGTTGATCGTGGTCGGCACGCTCGGCGCGGGGCTGGCCGTGCTGGGGCTGCGCCGGGCACGGCGGCTGCGCGATGCGGCGCTCCCTCCCCGCGACTCCTCCTCGCGCCGCTCCTGACCCCACCCCGAATTTTTGCCTCCTGTGAACGAAAGGACTTGGCCTCATGGATGACCAGAACCCGCGCTCGGCGGCCCTGGCGGCGCGGGCGCGTGCCGTGCTGCCCGGCGGCGTGACCCACGACAACCGCTACTTCGCCAGCAACCCGATCTATATCGACCACGCCGAGGGCAGCCGCAAGTGGGATGTGGACGGCCACGAGTACATTGATTACTGGATGGGGCACGGCGCGCTCTTGCTGGGTCACAGCCCGCCGCCTATTGTCGAGGCCGTGCTGCGGCAAATGCCCCGTGGCACGCACTACGGCGGCAACAGCGAACTGGAAGTGCGCTGGGCCGAACTGATCCAGCAATTGGTGCCCAGCGCGGAGCGGGTGCGCTTCACCGCGTCGGGCACAGAGGCCGACATGATGGCCCTGCGCCTGGCCCGCGCTGCGACCGGCAAGACCAAGCTGCTCAAGTTCGAGGGCCATTTCCACGGCTGGAGCGACCCGATGACGGTCGGCTTCTTCGCCCCGTTCGACGTGCCCGCCTCGGTCGGCATCCCCCGCCAGGTGCAGGAGACGGTGATCGCCCTCCCGAACAACGACCTGGCCGCCGTCGAACGGGTGCTGGCGGCGGACGACGACATCGCCTGCGTCTTGCTGGAGCCGACCGGGGCGAGCTACGGCACGATCCCGCTGGCCCCTGGCTTCCTGGCGGGCCTGCGCGAACTGACCACGCGCTACGGCGTGGTGCTCATCTTCGATGAGGTGATCACCGGGTTCCGCTATGCGCCGGGCGGCATCCAGGCGTTGACCGGCATCACCCCCGATCTGACCGCCCTGGCGAAGATCGTGGCGGGGGGGCTGCCCGGTGGCGCGGTGGTGGGCCGGGCCGACATCCTCGCCCCGCTGGAGTTCCGCGACGATCCGCATTGGAACCGCTTTGGCCGCGTCCACCACCCCGGCACGTTCAACGCCAACCCGCTCAGTGCGGCGGCGGGCATCGCCATGCTGGAGATCGTGGCCCAGGGCGAGGCTCATCCGTACATCAACCAGTACGGCGAACGGCTGGTGGTGGCGGTGAACGCGGCGCTGCGGCAGGCGGGGGTGACGACCGGGTGCGTCTACGGCAACGGGTCGATCTTCCATGTCTTGCTGGTGCCGGGGGCCGAAGCCGACGATCACGGTCACCTCGTGCCCGGCTCTGCCGACGTGCTGACCCTGCGGGCAGGTATGCCCCCAGCGATCAAGACGGTGCTGCACCAGGCGCTATTGCGCCGGGGCGTGGACCTGATGGGCGGGCAGCACGGCATGATCTCCACCGCGCACACCCAGGCCGATTTCGACCAGACCGTCGAGGCGTTCTACGAGGCGGGCAAGACCCTGCACGCCGCCGGGCTGGTCTGAGGGAGCAACCGCGCTAGCGGGGTGGGACGTGCAACATAATGAAGGTGACCAGGCGGTCCAGCACGGCGGGGCCGTAGCTCTGGTCGAACATCTCCACGCCGTGGGCTTTGCCGGGGTAATACTGCTCCTCTTTGGGCGGTGACGCGATGGCGTACATCTGGTGGATGTCGGCGTTGTAGAGATCGCCTTCGGTGTTGAGGAAGAGTTTGGCGGCGGGGGTGCTGTTCAGGTTGGTATCGGTCACGTCGACCCCCAGCGCCGACCGGGGCGACGACATGATGAAGAAGGCCGCCACCTTCTCGTCGGCGGCGACCAGCCCCGTCGCCATGCCGCCCAGGCTGGCCCCGCCCAACACGATGCGGGTCGCCCCCTGCGTGCGGGCATAGGCGATCGCGGTGTGCAGGTCGGTGCCAATGGCGGTGGGGGTGTTCGTGCCGTCCGACTCGCCCTGCCCCCGGAAATCATAGGTCAGCACCAGATAACCCTGTGCGGCCAGGCGCTCGGCCAGCGGTGTCCAGGTGCCCCGGTTGCTCATGTTCATATGGGACAGCACGACGGCGGTCGTCCCCCTGCCATAAAGGGTCGCCCGCAGGGTCCATCCGTCCTCGGTGCGGAAGCTAACATCGCGGGGCGGGGGCGGAGCGATGGTGGGTGGAATCGGGGTTGGGACGGGCGGCGGCAGCGCGGGGGTCGGCGTGGGCGGCGGCAGCGGAACCGGCGTCGGCAGGGCGGGGACCAGGTCGCACCCGGCGACGAGCCAGAGCAGGCTGATCAGCGCGATCCAGCGGGGCACGTCTCGGTGGCTCATCGGCAGCTTCTTTCTCCCCCAGTGGGGCGGCGGCACGGGCATCGACGGCGGGTGATCGCCTCTCTACCTACTGATACCCTTGCCGGGGCGGTTCCGTTCACCGGGAGCGCGGCGGGCACAAAGAAGCCGGACCCAGCAGGCGGGTCCGGCTTCTTTATGGGCGCTTGGGTGCGTGCCTACTTGGGCTGAATGACCAGCGACATCTGGTCGAAATAGGCCCAGCGGCGCAGGAACGAGGTCCAGTCGGTGTAATAGAATTGGCCGTTCCCGACATCCATGATGTTGAGGCCGCCGTTGTCATAGCCGTAGGCGACCACGGCGTGCTCACCCGGCACCAGCACGAACGAATCGCGCCCGTCGGAGGCGGTATACACCTTGCGGTAGATGTTGCGCCCGGTGGTGAGCCAGACGACGACCGGGCTCCCGGCCCGCAAATTGGCCTTCAGCCGGTCCTGTCCCCCATAAAACACCGTCGCGGTGTAGCCGTTTGCTTCCAGCACCGGCACCAGCGGCTCGGCATAGACTCCGTAATCGGTCAGTCCGCCGATTGGCCCCATGATATTGCCCCGGAAGCCGAGGTGCGGGTTGGGATTACGCGGGATTGTGCGCAAGAACTGGCCTTCGGTGACCGACTTCCCCCAGAACTTGGTCACCGCATAGGCGGCGGCATACTCGCAGCTTAGATTATATTGTTGCTTGACCGACGGTATTCCTCGGATATTGGCGGAATCGCGGGCGGCTTGCGCGGCCTGCGGTCCGGCCCCGATGGCGGCGGTCAGCACGCCTGCGAACAGAACAATCCCCAACAGTAATTTAGTCGTGGTCTTCATGCTCCTGTACCCCTATTATATTGTGGTGGGTCAGCAGGTTCGTCCCCCTAGGACAGCTCCTCCTGGCACCAGTAAATCTGGATTACTCTTGTTATAAGCGATTCCCGTGCCATGCGTAAGGGAGAAACATTAAGATTTGCTATGCTTATGATGATGCTTTTAATCCATTGCTAAGCCGTCACGCTTGTGTTATAATTAGGATTGCGCCCCACGAAAGCATAGCTGTCTGGGTGTACCTATTAGGAGACATGGCTACGTGCATGGCGGATTATAGCACAACGATTGGGCTGGAGGTCCACGCCCAGATTTTGACCGCAAGTAAGATGTTTTGTGGCTGCCCGGCGGAGACCGAATCGCATGGGGCTGCCGCCGTTCCCCCTAACTCGCGGGTCTGCCCGATTTGTCTCGGCCTCCCCGGCACCCTCCCGGCGATCAACGCCCACGCGGTCCAGCAAGTGATCCGCACGGCCCTCGCCCTCCATTGCGAGATCGCGCTGTTCACCAAGATGGACCGCAAGAATTATCTCTACCCCGACCTGATGAAGGGCTACCAGATCAGCCAGTATGATCTGCCCCTGAGCCACGACGGCTGGTTGGAGATCGACACGGCGAACGACCCCAAGCGCATCGGCATCATTCGCGTCCACATCGAAGAAGACACCGCCCGGCTGCTCCACCGCCGCGACGCTGCGGGCAACCCCTACACCCTGATCGACGTGAACCGGGGCGGTGTGCCCCTGATGGAGATTGTCGGCGCACCCGACCTCGCCTCGCCCGAAGAAGCCCGCCTCTACCTGACCAAGCTGCGCCAGATTTTGCAGTATATCGGGGCCTCCACCGGCAACATGGAGGAAGGCGCGTTCCGCTGCGATGCCAATGTTTCGGTGCGCCCGGTGGGCCAGGCGGAGTACGGCACGAAGGTCGAAGTCAAGAACATGAACAGCTTCCGCGCGGTCGAACGGGCCTTGGCTTTCGAGATCCGGCGGCAAAGCGCGGCCCTGGCGGCAGGCGAACCGATTGCCCAGGAAACGCGGGGCTGGGTGGACGAAACCGGCGAGACGGTGAGCCAGCGCAGCAAGGAATATGCCCACGATTACCGCTATTTCCCCGAACCCGATCTGCCCCCGCTGACCTTCAGCGGGGACGATTGGGCCGACTTGCTGGTCAGGATCCCCGAACTGCCCGACGCCCGGCGGCAGCGGTTCATCAGCCAGTATGGTCTGCCCGCGCAAGACGCCGACCTGCTGACCGCGACTCGTCCGGTGGCCGACTATTACGAGGCCGGGGTGGCGGCGGCGCACGCCCTGCACCCCGCCGATGGAGCGACCCGCTCTGACCCGGCCAAGGCGCTGGCGAACCTGATTCTCAATGACCTGCTCAAGTTGGTGCCGCCGGATACGGCCCTGGCCGATACGCGGGTCACGCCCGCCCACCTGGCGGCGCTGTGGGCCTTGCTCGACCGGGGGGTCATCACCAGCACCACCGCCCGCGAACAGGTGCTGCCCGCCGTGTTCGCCACCGGGGAAGACCCCGCCCAACTGGTGGAAAGCCGGGGCCTGGCCCAGGTGCGCGATGACGCCGCGCTCCGCCAGGCCGCCCAGGCCGTGCTGGCCGACCCGGCCAACGCCCAACCCCTCGCGGATTTCCGTAGAGGCAAGGACGTGGCGATCAAGCGGCTGCTCGGCGGCGTGATGAAAGCGACCGGGGGCAAAGCCAACTCGCAACTGGCGGAACAGATGTTGCGAGAGTTACTAAGTACTGAGCAATGAGTAATGAGCGATGAGTATCCGATTAGGGACGCTCATCGCTCATCACTCATTACTCGTCGCTACACTGAGGCAATCTTTCGGCGGCATTGATGCTGCTGAATTGC
>JBBSEL010000219.1:0-6392 GCA_038239755.1 Chloroflexia bacterium
GGAACCTGTTCGTCTGGCTAATTGATGACTATCTTGTAATCATAACAATCTTGTAAGAAGTTGGGCCATCCCCACCCCGCCGAGCCGCGCTGGCCGACCTATCTGGCCTTCCTGACCAGCTTTGCGTTTATCGGCATCATGTGGATGAATCATCACCGGTTGTTCACCCAGATCACCCGTATGGATACCTGGCTCCAGGTGCTGAACCTGCTCTTGCTGCGCGGCGTGACCATCGTGCCCTTTCCCACCGTCGTGCTGGCCGAGCATTTCGGCCACGACGGCGCGACGACGGCCACGCTGTTCTACAGCGGTATCTTCGTCGTCATCGCCATCTTTTTCAACCGGCTCTGGCGCTATGCGTCCTCCGGCAACCGCTTGCTCGACCCCAACGCCGATCCGGTGGCGGTGCAACGAATCAGCCGCCAGTATCTGTTTGGTCCGTTGCTGTATGCCATCGCCTTCGTGCTGGCCTTCGTCAATGTGCAGCTCAGCCTGCTGATGAGCCTGCTCCTGGCGCTGTTCTTCGCCCTGCCCGGCCCGCCCCTGTTGCTGAAAGACCAACCCCCCACCTAGCGTCAGCCTACGCGCCGCCCCCGATCCCGGGCTGCCTCCGGCCCCGCCCGCGCGCCCCCACGCAGCTTGGGGCAGATCCAAACAAGCTCAACAGGGCTATTGACTTTCCGCATTCGCTCTGTTAGTATTAGGCAGACTATTGTAACTTCGTACTATTCCGCTATCATCCACATACCATACCGAGTCGATCCCCCAACTCCTGGGGACCGTCTGGCAGCAGACGGGCACGGTATCATCTGCGGTGACGAGTTACAAAGGGTCACATTGACCAGACCATCACCTGGCCGAGAATCGTGGGACCTCGAACACACACACACCAGAATGCGGAACTGAATAGGGGTACAGCGTCGGTTCGCGCAGCGCACCCACCGGACGGGTGCGCCTGGGGTTAGATGGGCCTAACCCCGGTTTGCTCTCTCTCTCTCTCCAGGAAAGGACCAAGCACATGCGGTCATCTCATAGGGCACGGTACGTTTATTTATTGATCCTGGTCATGTTGGTGGGCAGCATGATCCTGACGCAGGGCAGTGCCAGCGCACAAAAACCCAATCTCGATAAAGACAAAGCAGCCAACGCCCCCGCGCCGGGGGGCAGCAAGGGGGCAGCGAACAAAGCGGGTGCTAACATTGCCCCTCCCCAGCCCGGACGAGCAGGGGGGGTCCAGATCATCCCTCTCACCCAAGCGCAACCTGCGCCTGCCGCCAACGAGCACCCCGCCCGGATCACCGACTTAAGCACGAATACACCTGAAATTATTGGCGATCTTGGCAAGCGCGGCATCCGTCCGCAGGCGCAGAACGGCCTCCCCGGTGCTCCCCACCTGCTCAACCCCAACGGCGGGACCATCGGCACCAGCAACGCCTATATGATGGGCAGCCCCGATGTCATTAGCCAGTCCACCACCGGGGCCGCTGGCTACGTCGTCTCGGGCATGACGCCGGGTGAAACCGTCAACTGCACGGTCAACGGCGGCGCCTTCGTCAGCGGTCCCGCCAGCGCCAATGGCTTTCTGCTCTTCGGCATCAACTCCGGAGCGGGCTTTGGCTATCTCAACTTCGAGTGCATCGGGGCCACCAGCCTTAAGCGCACGGGGACCACGGCGCAGGTACTGGACGCCGCGCCGCCCGTGCCTGGCTACGCCGCTGGCCCTCATGCCATCAATGAGACGACCGGCACTGGCCTCTTCAATGCCTACGGCTGGCGCTTCCTCGCCAGTTGCACCGGGTGCGTCACTCTGGCCCGCAATGGGGTGGTCCTCGGCACGGTCAACACTAGCGTTAATGGGCGCTTCAACGTGCTAATCACGCCGGGCAATAATGGTGACACCGCTGCCATCTACACCGCGTACACGAGCACGGTGGGCAGCCTGTCCGGCTACAGCCTCGAAGAGCGGGCCGATGCGGGCACCCCACCGCAGGGCGATAATAATCTGGCCCGCGCCTTTGTGGATCGCCCCATCGTGCCCTCCGGCACGGGCGGGATCGCTGGCTGGGTGGGCGAGGGTTTCCAGGCCGGGGAAACCGTCAACTTGAGCGGTTGCACGACCGGCAGCGCGGTCGCCGATGCGAACGGCGCGGTCAGCTTCCTCTCCGGTATCCCCGCAGGCGTGGCGAATTATGTTTGCGTGCTGACCGGAGCCACCAGCGGGCGGGTCGCCAGGGCCGCTTTCCGAAGTGATGCGAACGCGGTCAACGCGCCGTCCGCCATCAACGCACCGTCGAATATCACCACCCTGGCAACGCAGTTTACCCTCCTCTTCGACCGGCTGCTGCCCAGCCAGTCGGGTACGATCTATATTGACGGAGTAGCCCAGGCGGGCACGTTCGCGACCGACGCGAGCGGCAGCGGCTCGGCGCTACTCACTGCGCCCACCACGGTCGGTATCCACGAGGTGGCTTTCGCTGGCGCAAGCGGCCAGATCGCCATTGCCCCGCTCTATGTCATCCCGGCGGCGGGCACACCCACGCCCAGCAGCACGGCCACCGCCAGCAACACGCCGACGGTGACCAGCACCCCGACGAATACTGTGACGGCCACGGCCACCACCACTGCCACCCCGACCGCCACCAACACCCCGTCGCCGACCACAACAGCGACGGCGACGACCTGCCCCGGCGGCCAGACCTACACCGTCACCAACAGCAGCGCGGCGATCGTGCCAGGCACCACCGACACCGGCAACCACTGCGATGACTGCAACACCGCGCTCGCCCTGCCCTTCCCGATCACGCTCTATGACCAGACCTTCACGACTGCCCAGGTGGGATCCAACGGCTATCTCGCCCTCGGCACCCCCTACAACTTCTTCTACTCCGGCTGCCTGCCCAACGCCAACTTCACCTACACCATCTTCCCCTTCGCCGTCGACCAGATCACCGGCGCGACGGGCAAGGGCATCTTCACCCTGACCACCGGTAGCGCCCCCAACCGCACCTTCTACGTCGAATGGCGCGCCGGCCTCTATAACGGGGCGACCACCTGCCTGGCAAACAGCGACAACAACTACGAACTGGTCTTCCAGGAAGGCGCGACCACCTTCCAGATCGTCTATGGCACCTTCGGTTCGGCCAACGCTGCGGTCGGTGCCATTGGCGTGGAGCAGAACGGGACGAGCTACACCCAGGCGCAGTGCAATGCGGGCAGGCCGCCGGCCAGCGCCCAAACTTACACGCTGGGGTGCGTGGTGCCCACCGCCACGGCGACGAGCACCAGCACCCCGACGCTGACCAACACCCCGTCGAGCACCCCGACGGCGACGAACACCCCGTCGAATACGCCGAGCAATACCCCGTCGCCGACCAACACCCCGACGAATACGCCGAGCAACACCCCGACGCCGAGCAACACGCCGAGCAACACGCCGAGCAACACGCCGAGCAATACGCCGAGCAATACGCCGAGCGATACGCCGACGAACACACCGACGCAGACGCCGACCTTGCCGCCCCCCCCGCCGAGTAACACTGACACGCCGCTGCCGACGAACACGCCGGGCTGTAGCCCCAACGGCGCGTACAACGTGCTCATCGTCTATGCGGACGGCGTGCCCTCCAGCCTACCCCCCGCGCTGGCCGCCGAACCGGGCATCGCCTCGGTCACGCTCTTCGACGGCATTGCTGGCACGCCGACCCTGGCGCAACTCCAGCAGTACCAGATCGTCGTACCGTTCAGCAATAACGGCTGGGCCGACCAGACCACCCTGGGCAATAACCTCGGTGCCTACCTGGCCGGTGGCGGCATCGTCGTCGCCTTTAACTTCGACTGGTTCGGCGGCTCCCAGTCTATCCTGGGCACCTGGAGCACCACCTACACCCCGTTCGTCGATCCGGGGGCGGTCAACTTTAGCAACGGCACGCTGGGCACCTGTACGTTTGCGCCGCTCTGCACCGGGGTGACCACGCTCAATGCCTTCTACCGCGAGACGATGACCCTGTCCGGCGGGGCGACCCTGGCGGGCACCTGGAACGACGCCACCCCGCTGCTCGCGTACAAGGGGCGCGCCGTGGCCGTCAGTGCCTACGTCGGCGACTCCCCGAACAACTATAGCGGCCAGTTCAGTCGGCTGATCGCCAACGCGGGCCGCTGGCTCAGCCCGCCCCCCTGCGTCACGCCGACCCTCACCCAGACCCCCACACCGGGCTGCGCGCCTGATGCGATCAGCAACGGCGGGTTCGAGACGGGCGCGTTCGCCCCGTGGGTCGTGCTCGGCCCCAACCCGAACCCGGTGGTCTCCAATGCCCTGCCGCACACCGGCACCTACTCCGCCTTTGTCGGCACCGCCTCCGGGCCGGAGCCGCTAGGAGATGGCTCCTTCTACCAGACCATCACCGTGCCCGCCGGGGGCGGCACCCTCTCCTACTGGTGGAACGGCGGCACCACCGACAGCATCACCTTCGACTGGCAGGATGCCTACATCACCGACACCAGTGGCACCATCCTGGCGACGATCATGCACACCTGCCAGACGACCAGCGGCTGGGTCAACCAGACCTTCAATATGGCCCCCTACGCCGGGCAGACCGTGCGGGTGGAGTTCCTCGTCCACCAGGACGGCTTCGGCGACGATACGTTCATGTACGTCGATGACGTCAGCCTGACGGTCCCCTGCGGCACCGCAACCTCCACGCCGACGATCACCTCCACGCCGACCATCACCATCACGCCGACCATCACCCCCACCCCCACGTGCGGCGGCAGCGGCACCCCTGGCCCGTGGATCATCGTCAGCCCCATCCCGCAGGATGCCTACGGCATGAGCATGGATAGCGATGGCACCTACGCCTACGAGGCGGGCGGCTACAGCTTTAGCAGCGGGGGGATGACGACCCAGTTCGGGCGCTACAACCCCGCCACCAACGTTTGGACCGCCCTCGCGCCGGTACCCGACACCAACAACGGCATGGCCTCCACTGTCTACTCGCCGATCAATAACAAGCTCTACGTCTTCGGCGGCAACGACTCAACGGTTGGGACGGTCGTCAACACCACGCGCATCTATGACATCGCCACCAACACCTGGTCGAATGGGCCGCCGATGCCGGATGTCCGCGCCTTCATGGCCTCTGGCTACTACAACGGCAAGATCTATCTGGTCGGCGGCTACAACACCGGCAACATCTCGCCCGCCTTCCTCCAGACCTGGGAGTTCACCATCGCCACCGGCACCTGGCTGACCAAGACCAGTATACCCGCCGCCAATGGGTTCGGTGGCGCCGCGTCGGGGGTGATCAACGGCCACCTCTATGTGGCCGGGGGCCGCGATGCCACCAACACCGTCATCAGCTCCCTCTGGGACTACAATATCGCTACCGACACCTGGACGGCGCAAGCGTCCCTCCCTGCCGCGAACAATGTACCCGGCGGGGCCGTCATCAGCAATCGGTTCTGGGTCTTCGGCGGGGGCACTCCCTTCAGCCGCACCAACGTCAGCCCCTCGCGCCGGACCACGGATGTCCCCGCGACAAATAACACCACCCAAATCTACGACCCCGCCACCAACGCCTGGGTAGCAGGACCGGCGATGAACGCCTTCCGGGCGTTCCCTGGTAGCACCCATGTGGGCAATATCGCCATCGCCGTCGGCGGCTACAACGGTTCCACCACCGTTAACAGCGTGGAGACCAGCACCACGTTCACCAACCCGTGCCCTAGCCCCACGGCGACGGTGACCAGCACCGCAACAGCGACGGCTACCAGCACAGTGACGGTCACGCCGTCCCCGACGAACACACCGTCCCCGACGAACACGCCGACCAACACCCCGTCGAATACCCCGACGGCCACCAACACGCCGACGAATACGCCCAGCAACACCCCGACGGCCACCAACACCCCGTCGAATACGCCGAGCAATACTCCGACGGCCACCAACACCCCGTCGAATACGCCCAGCAGCACCGTGACCGTCACCGCAACCCCGACCGACACCGCGACCACCGTGCCGAGCGCGACCGTCACCACCACACCGACCGACACCGCGACCACCGTGCCGAGCACGACCGTCACCACCACACCGACCGACACCGCGACCACCGTACCGAGCGGTACGGCGACTAATACGGCGACCGTGACCCTCACGCCGCCGCCGACCTTCACCCCGCGCCCGGCCAGCCCCTCGGCGACCAACCCGCCCGGCACGGCGACCCCGCCGCCGACCCCAACCTTGACCGTCTGCGCGATCTACTTCCAGGACGTGCCGGCCAACGATCCGTTCTACACCTACATCCGCTGCCTGACCTGCCGGGCACTGCTCAGCGGCTACCCCTGCGGCAGCCCTGGTGAGCCGTGCATCGGGCCGGGCAACCAACCCTACTTCCGCC
>JBBSEL010000220.1:0-6381 GCA_038239755.1 Chloroflexia bacterium
CCCACCCTCCTCGGGGGGGGGTGGGGGGGGGTGCGGGTTGAGTACATAAACACCCACCCCCCCCCCCCCCCCACGACTCGCTGGTCGCTATTAGACTTCTCGCTCGTCCTGCTCAAAGCCGGACAGGTTAATGTCGAGTTCCGACAGGCTGTCCAGCGTGGGATCTTCCACCAGCGGCACGGACTGCTCGTCTTCGTTCAGCACGTCCACCGATAGGCCCAGCGATTGCAGCTCCTTGACCAACACCTTGAAGGATTCGGGCACGCCCGCCTCCATGATGTTCTCGCCCTTGACGATGGCTTCGTAGGTCTTGACCCGGCCCACCACGTCATCGGACTTGACGGTCAGCATTTCCTGGAGGGTGTGTGCCGCGCCGTAAGCTTCCAGCGCCCACACTTCCATTTCGCCGAAGCGCTGCCCGCCGAACTGCGCCTTGCCGCCCAGCGGCTGCTGGGTGACCAGGCTATACGGGCCGGTAGACCGGGCGTGGATCTTATCCTCCACCAGGTGGGCCAGCTTGAGCATATAGATCTGGCCGACGGTGATCGGGTTGTCGAACGTGTCGCCGGTGCGCCCGTCCTGCAACAGCACCTTGCCGTCCAGCGGCAACTTCGCCAGGTTCAACTCATGGCGGATCGAATCTTCGCTGGCTCCGTCGAACACGGGCGTCGCCACGCGGTAGCCGAGCCGTTGCGCAGCCCAGCCGAGGTGGGTTTCCAGGATCTGGCCGATGTTCATGCGGTGAGGCACGCCCAGCGGGTTGAGGATGATATCGACCGGGGTGCCATCGGGCAGGAACGGCATGTCCTCCACCGGCAGCACGCGGCTGATGACCCCCTTGTTACCGTGGCGACCGGCCATCTTGTCGCCGATGCTGATCTTGCGCTTCTGGGCAATCGAGACACGCACCATCTGGTTCACCCCGGCGGGCAGTTCGTCGCCGTTTTCGCGGCTGAACACGGTCACATCAATGACCTTGCCGCGCACGCCGTGGGGCACGCGCAGGCTGGTGTCCTTCACCTCGCGGGCCTTCTCACCAAAGATGGCGCGTAGCAGGCGCTCCTCGGCGCTCAGTTCGGTTTCGCCCTTGGGGGTGATCTTGCCGACGAGGATATCGTTGGCGGTCACTTCGGCCCCGACGAACACGATACCGCGCTCGTCCAGGTCCTTCAGGCTCTCCTCACCGACGTTGGGAATGTCGCGGGTGATTTCTTCCGGCCCTAGCTTGGTATCGCGGGCCTCGGTTTCATGCTTCTCAATATGGATGCTGGTGAACACATCTTCGCGCACCAGCCGTTCGCTGACCAGGATGGCATCCTCGAAGTTGCCGCCCTCCCAGCTCATGAAGGCGACGAGGATGTTGCGGCCCAGGGCCAGTTCGCCGCGCTCGGTCGAGGAGCTATCGGCCAGGGCATCGCCCTTCTTGACCTGCATGCCAACGACCACGCTAGGGCGCTGGTTGATGCAGGTGTCCTGGTTGGAGCGCACGAACTTTTGCAGCCGGTGGATCCGGTCCTCGGTGCCGTCGGCGGGGCCGTCGTAGGGGCGGATGACCACCATCGTGGCTTCCACGGCGACGACTTCGCCATCGATCTGCGCCAGCACGACCTGGCCGCTGTCGCGGGCGGTCTGCCACTCCACCCCGGTGCCCACAATGGGCGCTTCGGGCGAGAGCAGCGGCACGGCCTGGCGCTGCATGTTCGCACCCATCAGGGCGCGGTTGGCATCGTCATGCTCCAGGAACGGGATCAGCGCCGTCGCCACCGACACCACCTGCTTGGGCGACACGTCCATGTAGTCCACGCGGTCAATCGGCTCGGAGCGGAAGTCTTGCTGGTAGCGCACCGAAACGCGCTCTTCCAGGAAGTGCCCGTCGTCCGCGAGCAGGGCGTTGGCCTGCACGATGACGAAGTTGTCTTCCACATCCGCCGACAGGTATTCGATTTCGTCGCTGACGAAGGGCCGGATCTTGACCTTGGTCAGCGGCAGGCGGTTGATTTGCGCCGCCAGCGCAGGGGTGATCAGCGTCCCGATGCCCGCGATCATTTCGCCGGTCGCCGGGTCGGCGATGTTCTCGCGCAGGATGCGCGTACTCAGCGCCTCAGGCGTGTTGTCCACCGCGTTGACCACGCGGCGATAAGGGGTCTCGATAAAGCCGAAGTCGTTGATCCGGGCATAGGTCGCCAGCGAACCGATCAGACCGATGTTCGGGCCTTCCGGCGTTTCAATCGGGCAGATGCGGCCATAGTGGCTGTTATGCACGTCGCGCACGTCGAACCCGGCGCGGTCGCGGCTGAGGCCACCGGGGCCGAGCGCGCTGAGGCGGCGCTTATGGGTCAGTTCCGACAACGGGTTGGTCTGGTCCATAAACTGCGAGAGCTGGCTGCCGCCGAAGAACTCGCGCATGGCCGCCACCACCGGGCGGATGTTGATCAGGCTGTTCGGCGCGACGCTTTCCGGGTCCTGGATGCTCATGCGCTCCTTGATCACCCGCTCCATGCGCAAGAGGCCTACGCGGAACTGGTTGGCGATCAACTCGCCCACGGCGCGCACGCGG
Source organism: Chloroflexia bacterium (assembly GCA_038239755.1). Taxonomy (GTDB): domain Bacteria; phylum Chloroflexota; class Chloroflexia; order QHBQ01; family JAICKM01; genus JBBSAN01. Next base: position 2,558 of record JBBSEL010000220.1, read on the forward strand.
CGGTTGCCCAGGTGGTCAATGTCGTCAGGGCGGCCCTGCTCGTTGTTCAGGCGGACCATCGTCCGCACGATCTCGACGAGGTCTTCCTTGGTCAGGATGCGGGTCGCCAGGGCCACGTCGTTCTTCAGCCGCTTGTTCAGCTTGTAGCGGCCCACCTTCGCCAGGTCATAGCGGCGGGCGTTGAAGAGCAGCGAGTTGAGCAGGCCGGTCGCGTTGTCGAGCGTGGGCGGGTCGCCGGGGCGCAGCCGCTTGTACAGCTCGATGATCGCTTCTTCCTGGGTGTGGGTGTTGTCCTTGTCGATGGTCGCCCGCACATAGTTGTGGTCGGGGTTGGTGTTCACCGAGGTGAACAACTCCTCCAACTGCTCGTTGGTGGGGTAGCCAATCGCCCGCAACAGGATGGTGACCGGGATCTTCCGCTTTCGGTCTACCTTGACCGATAACAGATCTTTGTTGGAGGTTTCAAATTCGAGCCACGCGCCGCGGTTCGGGATCAGCTTGGCGGCAAACATCTTGCGACCGCTGTTCGGGTCTTCCGTGGCGGTGAAATAGACGCCGGGCGAGCGGACCAACTGCGAGACCACGACACGCTCGGCCCCATTGATGATAAAGGTGCCGGTTTCGGTCATGAGCGGGAAATCGCCCATGAAGATTTCCGACTCCTTGATCTCGCCGGTTTCCTTGATCACCAACTGCACGCGCACGCGCAGGGGCGCGGCGTAGGTCATGTCCCGTTGGCGGCACTGGAACACGTCGTAGCGCGGCTCGCCAAAGTGGAACTCCCCGAAGCGCAGCTCCAGGTTCTTGCCGGTGAAGTCGGAGATGGGGTTGATTTCGTCTAACAGTTCACGCAGCCCCTCGGTGCAGAAGCAGCGGAACGTGTCGAGCTGGATCTGGTTGAGCAACGGCATCTGCATGACGCTTTTCAGCCGACCGAAATTGCGGCGGTCAGGAGCCATGATCTCGCCGGTGCCGATAAACGGCCCAACGGGCATCCCTCCGTCGCCGATCAGCGTGGTGGGGTCGAACGTACCGCGGGGCAACGACGGGTCAGTCGTAGCGTCTCCGTGGATGAGGACCATGTGCGCCTCCTTATCGGGGTGGGTACAGGTAACGAACGGCCAAATACAAAAGCCCTGAGACCAAAGAGTGGCTACAGGTCGGGTTTAAAAATCTTGTACCAGTGTCTGTGGGACTGCCAGAGAGGTTGCCCTGAGTGGAGTATCCGATGCTGTTGTAATCTGCGCTGGTTATCGTCTAACCTCATGGTGGAGTAGCACGCCCAATACGTCAGCTATTGTCGTGCAACTCATCATTGAGCGCAAATTGTCCGGGCCGAACGCCTCCCCTCGGCCTCCATGCCAAACAGCGCGATAAGACACACATCCCTTAGCCGTGCCCTCTCTCCCCGGAAGGGAGGATTAACGTGCCGTGATGTGTGTCGTATGGTTGTCTGTTGGGTATAGACAGTAGATTATTATATCAAACCATCTGGCCGCTGTCAAGAGGTTTGCCCGCGAGTTTGGAGGCAATTCTTGTGGGCATCTTGTGCTTAGTATACGAGCCGCTCCCTCGGTTGGATCTGTGCGTTTGGGGTATAATGACAACAAATCCCTACCACATAATCACGTTTCACGTTTCACGAATCACGCCGAGGAACCCCCCACATGGACGACCAGTTTATTGTCAGCACGCCCGAACATGTTGCCTTCGGCTACGAAGTGGCGGGCATCGGCTCGCGCTTCGGGGCGGCGCTGCTGGACACGACGATCATCGCCGTGCTTTATCTGTTGATCCAGGTGCTGCTGCTGACCACCAACGCGCTGAGCGACCGGGTCTTCTCCGGCGGGGCGACCGGGATCAGTGGGTTCTTCGTGCTGATCCTGACCGTGCTGGCTTTCGGGGTGCTGTGGGGCTATTACGTCTTCTTTGAGACATTGTGGAACGGGCAGACACCGGGTAAGCGCGCCGCCCGGCTACGGGTGATCCGCGAGAACGGCGGCTCCATCGGCTTCTGGGAAGCCCTGATCCGCAACCTTGTACGGCTGATCGACTTCCTGCCCATCGCTTACGGCTTCGGCGTGGTGGCGATGTTCACCAACAGCCGCGCCCGCCGCCTGGGCGACTATGCGGCGGGCACCGTGGTCGTGCGGGAGAACGCCTCGGTCACCCTGGCCCAACTGGTGGCGCGGGGCACGGTCGGCCAGGCCGCCGTCGCGGCGGACCCGACAAACCCGCTCGCCCTCTATATGGACGTGCGCCGCCTCTCCCCCACCGACCTGGGCCTCGTCCGCGAACTGCTGACCCGCATCCCCACCCTGGCCCCCGACCATGCCTGGCCTCTGCTCTGGCAAATGACCGCCCTGGTCGTCGAGCGCACCGGCTTCGCCGGACAGGTAAACGACCCCTACACCTTCCTGACCGACGTGGTGCGGGCGACGACACCTAGTGTTTGAACCACGAAAGGGCGAAGGGCACGAAACGAAGCAAACGAAACAAGCGAAATAGCCAGAGCGTGCTAGAAGCTATTCGCCCCTTTCGCGCTCTTTCGTTTCGTACCCTTCGTCCTTACGTGCCTTCGTGGTTCAAACCTCTGACTTTCCACAGCCCCAGCTTGCGAAACCCCCTCCGATCCGGTACAATTACTTGCTAACGATTATATCATTCATCACGTATCACACATCACGAGCCAATGCCCAAGAATAACAACCGCAACACCGCCAATACCAAAGACACCACGCAAAGCACCAACCGGCTGATGCGCGACCGCCTCTCGCAGGAGATCGGCACGATCCGCAAGGAGCGCGGCGGGCGCATCCCCGTGGCCCTCGTCTTCCCCAACACTTATTATATCGGGATGTCGAGCCTGGGCTTCCAGACGATCTACAAGCTGTTCAACGACGACCCCGACATCGTCTGCGAGCGCGCCTTCCTGCCCGACACCGACGGGCAGTTCGACATGCCCCGCAACCGGGGCCGATTGCCCCGACCACGCTGGAAGGCGGGCGGCCCTTGCGCGACTATAACGTGGTCGCCTTCTCGATCAGCTACGAACTGGACTACTTCAACATGGTCCAGATCCTGCGGGCGGCGAACATTCCCCTGCTGGCGAAAGATCGGAATGAGAACGACCCTATTGTCGTGGCGGGCGGCGCGTGCATCATCGACAACCCGGAGCCGATCGCCGACTTCCTCGACGTGGCCTTTGTCGGCGAGGGCGAGGTGCAGGTGCCCGGCTTCATCGAGGCGTTGCGGGCGCATCTGGACGACGGGCGCGAGGCGGTCTTGCGCGCCTGCGCGGTGCAGCAAGGGCTATACGTGCCCAGCTTCTACGACGTGAGCTACCACGCCAACGGCATCTTTGCCGAGATCCACCCGAACAGCCAGCACCCCGCCCCCGAACACGCCCTGCCGATCATCAAGGCCCGCGTGAAGAACATCCGCGCCTTCCAGACCACGTCGGTCATCCTGACCAAGAACACCGAATTCGGCAACAGCTACCTGATCGAGACGGCGCGGGGCTGTGCGCGGGGCTGCCGCTTCTGCCTGGCGAGCTATGGCTTCATGCCCCAGCGCGAACGCAAGCTGGACGACCTGATCGAGCAGTGCCGGGTCGGCCTCCAGTATCGCGACAAGATCGGGCTGATGGGGCCGTCGGTGTCCGATTACCACGCCATTGACGAGTTGGTGACGGCGATCCGGGCGATGGGCGGCAAGATGTCGCTGGCCTCGATGCGCGCCGACAGCATCTCGCCCGCCATCCTCACGGCGCTGATCGGCGGCGGGGCGCGGACGATCACCTTCGCCCCTGAAGGCGGGTCGCA
>JBBSEL010000221.1:0-6381 GCA_038239755.1 Chloroflexia bacterium
CGTCCTGATGATGGACGTGGGCCGTTTTAATGCCCAAAACGACCCCGGGCGCGACCTGAAGGAGGATCAAATATGGCAGCACGGGTAGCAGTCCTCGCCTTTTCCGGCGGGCTGGATACGTCGTTTTGTGTGCCCTGGCTCCAGGAGCAGGGCTATGCCGTGGTGACGGTGACGGTGGATACGGGGGGGTTCAGCGCCGCCGAAAATGCTGCCATCGCGGCGCGGGCCGCCGACCTGGGCGTGCAGGCCCACTACACGGTGGATGGGCGGCAGGCGCTCTATGACCAGTTGGTCAGCGTGATCATCCGGGGCAACATCCTGCGCGGCGGGGTCTACCCGCTGTGCGCCGGGCCGGAACGGCTGATCCAGGCGACCGAGGTGGTGGCGCTGGCCCGGCAGGTGGGGGCGACGGCGATTGCCCACGGCTCGACCGGGGCGGGCAACGACCAGATCCGCTTCGACCTGATGATCCGCACACTGATGCCGGAGGCGACAATCCTGACCCCGATCCGGCAATTGGGCGCGCAGCGCGACGACGAGGTGGCCTACCTGGCCGCCCACGGCATCACTGTCCCGCCCAAGACCGGGCGCTATTCGATCAACAAGGGGCTGCTGGGCACGACTATCGGGGGCGGGGAAACACTCGACGGCTGGGGTGTTCCGCCGGATGATGCCTACCTGGACACGGTCGCCCCCACCCAGGCCCCCGACGCCCCGGCCACGGTCGTGCTCCATTTTGAGCAAGGGCTACCGGTCGCGCTGGACGGCGAAGTGCTGGCCCCGCTGGACCTGTTCGCGGAACTGGCCGCGCTGGGCGGGCAGCACGGCGTGGGGCGCAACATCCACCTGGGCAACACCATCCTGGGGCTGAAGGGCCGGGTCGCCTTCGAGGCCCCCGCCGCCCTGATCGCCATCACCGCCCACCACGAACTGGAGAAGCTGGTGCTGACCAAACACCAGGCGTTCTGGAAAGACCACCTGGCTGACGTGTACGGCAACTTCCTCCACGAAGGGCTGTACGCCGACCCGGTGATGCGCGACATCGAGGCGATGATCGCCAGCAGCCAGGCTACCGTGACCGGGGATGTGCGGGTGCGGCTGTATAAAGGGCATATCTCGGTCGAAGGGGTCCGCAGCCCTTATTCGCTGCTGGACCGCGCCATCGGCAGCTATGGCGAAACGAACCGCGCCTGGACCGGGGCCGAGGCCGCCGCGTTCAGCAAGCTGTACGGGCTGCAAAGTGTGTTGGGCGCGACCCGGCGCACCGAGGCCGCCGCCACACGGGCGGCACAGGAGGGCTAAATCAATGTTGCAATTACTGGAGAGCGCCACCGTGACGACGGTCAAGTTGAACAAAATCGCCTCGGCCACGGCGACCCTGCCGCTGGACAGGGCCTGCGCCATCGGCACCACCATCCCCACCGAAAGCGGGACGGTGCTGGTCGTGGAGGCGCTGGAAGATAAGAACGTCTATGGGGAACTGGAACTGGTCGGCGGACGGATGGCCCGGATTATCAAAGGCGACCTGATCGCGGCGGTGCTGGGCGAGCGGCAAGCGCTACGAGGCTATGTCGGCGTTATCCCGCCGCACATCGCCCCCGGCGACGTGCTCCACATGCTCAACATGGGTGGCGTGATCGGGCGCTGCGTGTCGGCCAACCCCGACTTGGGTAAGCCGTTGCGCGTGCGGGTGATCGGCGCGGCCTTGCTGGACGGGGTCCCGGCCAACATCCGCCAGGGAGCCATCGCCTGGAAAGACAGCCTGCCGACCAGCGCGCCGCTGATCGTCATCAGCGGCACCTGCATGAACAGCGGCAAGACGACCGTCGCCTGTGAGATCCTGCGCCTGCTCAGCGCCAAGGGCTACCGGATGGCGGCGGCCAAGGTGGCGGGTGTGGCGACCCAGCGCGACCTGTACAACATGCTCGATCATGGGGCGGTGACCGGGCTGACCTTCAGCGACGCCGGGCTGGCCTCGACGGTGCAAAACCTCGACGCGGTCGTGCCCGCCGCGAAGGGCATCCTCGCCGCGCTGAACGACCACCACCCCGACGCGATCATGGTCGAGTTGGGCGACGGGATCATGGGCCATTATGGGGTCGATCTGCTGCTGAAGGACACCGAATTGATGGGCCACATGCGCGCCCATGTCCTCTGCGCCAACGATCTGGTCGGCGCGTGGGGCGGGCTGCAATTCTTGCAAAGCCTGGGCCTGCCGGTGGATTGCGTGGCCGGTCCCGCCACCGACAACAGCGCCGGGGTAGCCTACATCGAACAACGCTTCGGCGCAATCGCCGTCAACGCCCGCACCGACCCGGCGCAACTGGGGCGGCTGATCGAGCGCAAGGTGTTTACGGTCTGAAACGTGAGGCGTGAGGCGTGACCGCTACTACGTACTGCGTATTGCGTATTGCGTAATTTCTGGTCACTCGCAACTCACAACTCACAACTCGCAACTCGTTTGCAAAGGAGCATGGGGATGGCAACGACGGCGGCACCGGCTGATTTGAGCGGATTGAAGGGGCGGCATTTTCTGAGTACCACCGAGTTTACGCAGGGCGAATTCGTGGCGCTGGTCGAGCGGGCGCTGGCGCTGAAGCAGGAGCAGTGGCGACCGAGCCTGGCGGGCGCGGTGCTGGGCATGGTCTTCTTTAATCCCTCGCTACGCACCAAAGCGTCGCTGGCGTCAGGGGTGGCGCAGTTGGGCGGGATCAGCATTGAACTCAGCCCCGGCCAGAACACCTACGCCTTCGAGTTCCGCGATGGGGTGGTGATGGACGGCGCGACCCAGGAGCATATCCGCGAGGCCGCGCCGGTGCTGGGCCGCTACTGCCACATTCTCGGCGTGCGGGCCAGCGAGTTGATCACCCGCGACGCGACGACTGCCGCCACCGGGGCCTGGGACACCGCCCGGCAGGACACGGTCGTGCGCTCGTTCGCCCGGTTCGCGGGCGTGCCGGTGATCAACCTGGAGTCGAACATGTACCACCCCTGCCAGGGGTTGGGCGACGCGCTGACCCTGAAGGAGCGGTTCGGGCAGACGCAGGGGCGCAAGTATGTGCTGAGTTGGGCCTATCACCCGAAGGCGCTGCCGGTGGCGACCCCGCACTCGCAGTTCATGGCCGCCGTGGACCTGGGGATGGACGTGACTCTGGCCTACCCCGAAGGCTGGGACCTGGACCCCGACGTGATGGCGACGGCCCAGGCGCGGGCAGCCCAGGCGGGCGGCTCGCTGACGATCAGCCACGACCAGGACGCCGCCGCCGAAGGGGCCGATATTATTTGCGCCAAGAGCTGGGGCGCGCTGGCCCACTACGGCGAATGGGGGCCGGAACTGGCCCAGCGGGCGAACCTCAAAAACTGGATTGTGGACGAAGATTTGATGGGCAAGACCAACCACGGGGCGTTCATGCACTGCCTGCCGGTGCGCCGCAACGTCGAAGTGACCGACGGCGTGCTGGATAGCGCCTGGAGCATCGCCATCGACGAGGCCGAGAACCGGATGCACGCGCAAAACGCGCTGATTGCGGCGCTGCTGGGGCGGGAGTAGGGACGAGGTATGAGGTATGAGGTATGAGGTTTGAAGTACGAGGTACGAGGTACGAGGTACGAGGTACGAGGTACGAACCACTAACCACGAACCACGAAGTATTAAGGGACGAATGATGACGCAGACGAGGTTAGAAACCGCCAGTTATATTGTCAGCCCCCGGCAGGTGGAGTTGGACACGGCCATGCTGCCCTATGATGTGTGGGGCACGCAGGCACACGCGCTGATGCTGCGGGCGACGGGCATCCTTCCGCCTGCCGACGCGGCACTGGTCTGCCAGGCGCTGCTCGACATTTCCGATCTAGTGTCGCAGGGTGCGTTCACGATTGACCCCTCGCGAGGGGCGCAACTCAGCCTGGAGGCGGGCATCCTGGTGCGGGCCGGGCAGGCAGCGGGCAGCCGGGTCCACACCGCCCGCAGCCGCAACGATCAGGTGATGGTGACGGAACTGCTCTACCTGCGCGACCGGGTGCTGGCCTTGCATGAGCGGGCGCTGGGGGTGATCGACGCGCTGCTGGCCCTCGCTGCCGAGCATGTCGGCACGATCATGCCGGGCTACACCCACATGCAACCGGCCAAGCCGACCACGCTGGGGCAGTGGGCGCTGGCCTACGCCGACGGCTTGCGCCGGGGGCTGACCGGGCTGGAGCAGGCGTGGGACACCTACGATGCCTGCCCGCTGGGCGCGGTCGAAAGCTACGGCACAAGCTGGCCGATTGACCGGGCCGTCACCGCCGATCTGCTCGGCTTCGCCCGCGTCTGGGAGGTGCCGCAGGATGCCATCGGGGCGCGGGGGCTGGCGCAACTGGCCTACCTCGATGCCTGCAAGATGCTCACCCTGAGCATCGGCAAACTGGCGCAAGACCTCCTGCTCTTCACCACCTGGGAATATGGGTATATGGAGTTGGGCAGCGCGGTCGCCCAGCGGCTCCACCCGATCACCGGCTCGTCGGTCATGGCGCAGAAGAAGAACCCCGACGCGCTGGAACTGCTGCGGGCCACCGCGCCCGAAGTGGCCGGGGTGGCGGGGCTGGTGGCGAACCTGTTGAGCAACCTGCCGATGGGCTACAACCGCGACAGCCGGGAAGTGAAAGAGTGGGTGACGCTCGGCTTCGATAAGACGGAGGCGGCGCTGTCCACGCTGGGGACGGTGTTGACGACGCTCGAACCGAATACGGCGCGGATGGCGGAGGCCGCCGTCGCCAACTACTCGGCCACTACCGATTTGGCCGATGCCCTGGCCCAACAAACCGGCGTCGGCTACCGGCAAATGTACGCAATCATCGGGGGGCTGGTCGATCGCGCAATTGGCGAAAACCGGCCCCTCACCACGTTAACCGCCGCCGAGATCATGGCCGCCGCCGAAGACCGCCACCTGCCGATCACCGTCACCGACGACGACGTGCGGGCCGCACTCGACCCGGCAGCGGCCATCACCCGGCGCACGCACATCGGCGGCGCGGCTCCCGCCGAAATGGCCCGCCTGCTGGCCGCCCGCACCGATCAACAAGCCACCGCGCACACCTGGGCGGCCACCCGGCAGACGCGCATCGCCGCCGCCCGCACGACCACGCGCACGCAGTTGTTGGCGGCGAGCAGTGAGTGACGAGTGGTTAGTGGTTAGTGGTTAGTGGTTAGAAATTCGCGCATCACGCAGTACGTTTCACGTTTCACGTTTCACGTTTCATGTTTCACGCTTCACGGAGGGACTGACAGTGACTAACAACGCGCTTCACGGACGGCTGGTATTGGCCGACGGCACCGTGTTGGACAGCAGCGGCGCGGGGGCACCCGGCATCGTCACCGGCGAACTGGTCTTTCAGACCGGGATGGTCGGCTACCAGGAGGCGTTGACCGACCCGTCGTATGCCGGGCAGATCCTCGTCTACACCTATCCGCTGATCGGCAATTACGGCGCGGGCAGCAGCGCCTGTGAGAGCGATCAGGTCCAGCCGCGCGCCGCGATTTTCCATCATCTCCACGAGTCGGCGGGGCACTACGCCAGCGAAGGCGGGCTGCAATCGTTCCTGGCGGCACAGGGCGTCCCGGCGCTGAGCGGCCTCGATACGCGGGCGCTGGTGCGGCGCATCCGGGCACACGGGGTGATGCCCGCTGCTGTGGCCGTGGCCGAAATGGTGGGAGGGCTGCCCTCGGTGGCCGACCTGCTGGAACAGGCGCGGGCGGTGGACTACAGCGCCACCGACCACGTCGCCGCCGCCACCTGTCGCGTGCCCACCTGGCACCCCCCCACCCATCCCGACGCGCCCACCGTAGCCTTGATCGACTACGGGGCCAAGGGGAGCATCCTCGCCCGGCTGCGGGCCAGCGGGGCCGGGGTGTGGGTGCTGCCCGCGCAGACCTCAGCAGAGCAGATCCGCTCGCTGCGCCCCGACGCGGTCTTGCTCTCCAACGGCCCTGGCGACCCCGGCAACCTCGGCTACGCGGTGAACACGGTGCGTGAGCTAATCGGCGGTGGCGACCTGCCGATCATGGGCATCTGCCTGGGCCATCAAGTGCTGGCGCAGGCGTTGGGCGGGCAGACCTACAAGATGGCCTACGGGCACCGCGGCATCAACCAGCCGGTGCTGGAACACGGCAGCGGGCGGGTGCTGATCACCACGCAGAACCACGGCTACAGCGTAGATGCCGCCTCCCTTCCCGCCGACATCGAGGTGACGCACACCAACCTGAACGACGGCACCGTCGAGGGATTGGCCCACCGCCACCTGCCGGTCTGGAGTGTGCAATGGCACCCCGAAGCCCATCCCGGCCCCGGCGACAGCGATCATCTCTTCGACCGTTTTTTAAGCCGGGCGGAGGTGCGCTGTGCC
>JBBSEL010000222.1:0-6362 GCA_038239755.1 Chloroflexia bacterium
CGCCTATGGCAACAACAAAGCGTTCGGCGTGGACCGCGCCGCCAACCCCTGGATCGATATCGCCCTGGCCGACGTGCTGTTCGGCGCGGGCAGCAACACGGCAGAGTGCCACCCGCTGACCATGCCCTATATCTGGGAGGCGCGGGATCGCGGAGCTAAACACATCGTCGTGGACCCCCGCGTGACCCCCAGCGCCCGCACCGCCGATGTTCATCTCCAGATCCGCCCCGGCACCGATACGGCCCTAGCGAACGCCATTGTGCAGCAGATGATCGCCCACGACTGGCTGGACCACGCCTTCATCAACACCCGCACCGTCGGCTTTGACGAGATGGCCGCCCTGGTCGCCCCCTATACGCCGGAGAAGGTGGCCCGGCTATGCGGCGTCCCGGCGGCGCGCATCGCCGAAGCCGCCGAGCTGTGGGGGACGGCCAAAACGAGCTTCCTCTACCACGCGCGCGGCATCGAGCACTCCACCAACGGCACGCACAATGTGCTGGCCTATATCAACATGGTCCTCGCCAGCGGGCGGATCGGGCGGCCCGGCTGCGGCTACGGCACGCTGACCGGCCAGGGCAACGGCCAGGGCGGGCGCGAACACGGCCAGAAGGCCGACCAGTTGCCCGGCCAGCGCAAGTACGACGACCCCGAAGCGCGCCGCTATGTCGCCTCGGTCTGGGGCATCCGCGAAGAAGATCTACCGCCGCAGGGCCTGGCGATCACCGACATGATCGAGCCGATGATCCGGGGCGAGATCCGGGCCATGCTCAACATTTGCAGCAACCCGATGGTCTCGCTGCCCGACCAGGCGGCCATCCGCCAGGCGCTGGAAACGCTCGAACTCTACGTGGTGGTTGACTTCTTCATGTCGGAGAGCGCCGAACTGGCCGATATCGTCCTGCCCGGCAGCGTCTGGGCGGAGGACGAGGGGACGACGACCAACGTCGAGGGCCGGGTGATCCGCATCAACAAGGCCGCGAATCCGCCGGGCGAGGCGCGGGTGGATTGGGTGATCATCTGTGACCTGGCGGCGCGGTTCGGGCAGGGCGATAAGTTCGCTTACCGCTCGGCGGGCGACATCTGGGACGAACTGCGCGTGGCCTCGAAAGGCGGCAAGGCCGACTATTATGGCATCACCTACGAGAAGATCAATGAGCAGGAGGGCGTCTTCTGGCCCTGCCCGACGCTGGAAAGCAAAGGGACGCCGCGCCTGTTCGAGGAGAAGTTCTACCACCCCGATGGCAAGGCCCGTTTCCATGCGCTCGACTACCAGCCCCCGGCGGAGCTACCCGACGCGGAGTACCCCTTCTTCTATACCACGGGCCGGCTGATCTTCCACTACCTGAGCGGCAACCAGACCCGGCGGCTCGGCGCGCTGGTGGAGAACGCGCCGGAACCCTACGTGGAGATCCACCCGCTGGCCGCCGAGAAGTTGGGCATCCAGGCGGGCGACCCGGTGCGCGTGACCAGCCGGCGCGGCACGATGATCGTCCCGGCCAAGATCACGCGGGCCATCCGCCCCGACACCGTCTTCATCCCCTATCACTGGGGCGGCAAGCAGTCGGCCAACCAGTTGACCATCCGCGCCTACGACCCAATCAGCCGCATCCCCGAGTACAAGGTCTGCGCGGTACAGGTCGAGCGCGCTCCCGACGATGCCGTGATCACGATGAATGCGATGCGCGAAATGCCCTTACCTGTCGCCAGCAGTGGCGAACAGTTTGCCTGATCCGCTATGCCGATTCGCCCGTTTATCAATGGCGAGACCCGTCTCAATATTGTACTGGAGACGCTACCCGGTGCGCTGGAGTACATCGTCGCGCTCAACCCGCACGATTTCGCCCGGCTACACAATCCGGTGATGCGGCGGCTCATGTCGCCGCGCATCACCCTGCGGCGGGTGGCAGCGATGGCCGGGCTGGGCGAGGCGCAATTGCTCGCCGGGCTGGCCGCGCTGGGCGGGGTGCCGGTCGGGGTTGCCCCGCCGGGGGACGGTGGCGCGTCTGGTTCGCTGCCGCCGCAGTCGCCGACCGTCCCGCCCGCGTGGATGGACGCCGTAGCGGATGCCGATCTCACCTGGGTAGATCTCTTGCCGCTGGACGATACGCAGGGCGACCCGTTCCTGCCGGTCAGCCTGGCGGTGAAGGCCATGCCCCCGAACAGCGTGATCGGCATTCGCCATCGCTGGCAGCCGCAGCCGCTCTACGATGTATGGGCGCGGATGGGCCTCCAGTGGTTCGCCCGGCAGGTCGCCCCCGACGAGTGGCGGGTCTATGTTTACAAACCGCCGGCCTTTCACCGCAAATACATTTAGCATCAGGGAGGTATGAAGGATGGACCCAACCCCAGAGCCGGTGCGCCGCCGCCCCAGCGAACGGTTCGCGGCCCCGGAGCACTTGCTGGATCTCCCGGCGATTGCTGTCGCGCTGCGGGCCGAAGCCGCCCCCGCCCGCGACGGGCATCACCAGATCACCATCTACCAGCGCCCGCCGGTCACGGTGCTCCTGTTCGCCTTCGACGCGGGCGGCCAACTGGCCGATCATCACGCGGGGGGGGTGGTGACGATTCACTTGATCGCGGGGGCGGTGCGGGTGCAAACCCCGGATACGACCTATGACCTGGCCCCGGCCATGCTTGTCGCGCTGGCCCCGGATGTGCGCCACAGCGTCACGGCCACAGAGGAGAGCATTATGCTGCTGACGGTGTGCCTGCCGCCGGCAGACCGCACCACGGACTAACGATCCGTAGAGAGGAGCGCCGCCGATGGCGAAAAAGTTTTTCATGGACCCGCAACGGTGTATCGGCTGCCGAGCCTGCATGGCCGCCTGCCAGGAATGCGACACCCACCGCGGGGTCTCGATGATCTATATTGACACGTTGGACACGTTCTGGTCGCCCCAGACCAGCCCGACGGTCTGTATGCACTGTGTCAACCCGCCGTGCGCCAACGTCTGCCCGGTGGACGCGATCAAGCAGGACGCGCGCGGCATCGTGCTGTCGGCCCTGACCGACCGCTGTATCTACTGCCGCAACTGCGTCTATGCCTGCCCGTTCGGCATCCCCAAGTACCAGGCCAAGCAGGCGCTAATGATCAAGTGCGACCAGTGCTACGACCGCACCAGCCAGGATAAGAAGCCCTGGTGCGCCACCGTCTGCCCCACCCGCGCCCTGGACTACGGGGAATACGACGAGATCATCCAGCAGCACCCCGGCCAGGCGGTCAATACCTGGAAGTTCGGCGACCAGGTGCTGGAGACGAATGTCTACGTCTTCGCGCCGAAGGAGACCAAGCGTTTCGACGTGCTGCACCTGTTCGACTATCGCGCCCAGGCCGGCTACGCCCCCGACGCCGGGCTGGCCGGGGGGCAAGAAGAAATCTCCGGCGAGAGTGACGCCAGCGTCTGGGCCGGATGGGAAAACCAGGATTGGACCGGTTGGAGCGCCCTGGAAGGGGCCAAGGAGCACCGCTGAGATGGCCCGCCCAACGACCGACCTGCCGCCGAAAGACGGCGACCCGCTGTGGCAACAGGACTTCCCGATCAACCGGGGGGACGAACTGGACAATAGCCGCCGCCAGTTTCTCAAGTTTCTTGGGCTGACCTCGCTGGCCTTTTTCACCGGCACCCTGGGCGTGGCGCTGAAGGGCCTTTTCGAGCAAGGGCGCACCGGCACCCTCCCGGCGATGCGGGTCGCCGCCGTGGCCGACGTACCGGAGGGGACCTCGCTCAACTTCCGCTACCCGGAGGGCGACTACCCGGCGATCCTGATCCACCTGCCGGGGGGCCAGTTCGTGGCCTACGAGCAGCGTTGCACCCACCTGCTCTGCCCAGTCCTTTATGAGGGGGACCGCCAGCGGATCGTTTGCCCCTGCCACGATGGGGTGTTCAACCCGGCCACAGGCGAGCGGGTGGCCGGGCCGCCGCCACGCCCGCTGAACAAAATCACGCTGGAACGGCGCGGCCCGGAGATCTGGGCGGTGGGGAGGGTCGGCTGATGCTGGGACGCGAGCCGCGCCTGCCGCATGGCACTATGCGCTGGCTGATCAGCGTCCTGATGGTGATCAACGGCCTCCAACTGGTGCTGCTCCAGGCGACGATTAACGGCACCCTCTCGCTGGATTTTGACCAGGTCTGGCTCTATGTTGGCCTCTCGTTCGCGGCGCTGCTGCTGGCCTCCGGCCTGATCGGCTATGCCTTCCTCCGCAGCCGGGGGTCCGGTTCGCGCCGCTGACACCACCAGGAGATATGATGGACAAACCCGCCGCGCCGCCCCTGGCGACCCCCCTGAACGAGGCCGAGTGGGAAGTGCTCTACCTGCTCTACGACGCGCTGAATCAGCTACGCAAGCTGACGCTCAGCTTCAGCGAACTACGCTACCTGGCGGTGGAGCATACCGAGCCGCAGGTGCGCGCCGCCGTCGAGGCGCTGCTCCGCCCCGATCCGCCTGGCGGATCGGGGCGCGGGCCGCTGATCGTGCAGATCCCCAACCTGGCCGGGCTACCGATCTACCGCATCACTCCCGTGGGCCGCGACCTGGTCCAGCAGCAGCAGGACCAGGCGGGGGGCGTGGCCTCCCGGCCCGGCAGGTAGCCCGATGAAGCGGCATCCCGCCCTCCAGCATCTCTCCTCCGACCACCACCAGGGGCTGGTCCAGGCCCGCCGCCTGGTCCGCGCGGCGGGGGAGGCCGCCCCCGCGCCGGTCGCCCGGGCCTTCCTCGCCTTCTGGGCGGACCACACGCAGCCGCATTTCCGCGAGGAGGAAGAGGATCTGCTGCCCGCCTTCGCCCGCTATGGCGACCCGGCGGCGGTCCCGGTGGTGCGGGTGCTGGTGGAGCACGTCCGGATCCGGCGTCTGGTGGCCGATTTGCAACGCGAGGTCGCCACGGACGCCCCGACCCCCGCCACGATGCAAGCCCTCGGTGAGCTACTCCGCGATCATATCCGCTACGAAGAAGCGGTGCTCTTCCCCTTGATCGAACGGGTGATGCCGGAACCGGCGCTTCAAGCATTGCGCTGACGATTCCCGCTGCGGCTAAAAAGGCCAACGACCGACGCTGCCAACCGTCCCCCAACCCGGGGAATGCGCCAGCGGTTCTGTTCTGCCCGCGAACCCTGGGGGATAGCCGCCGCTGCCGGGCAAATCTTAACCCAAGCTTAACACTCCCCAGACCCTATCTTTAAGGTTCCCCTCTATAATACCCTTATAGAAGAACAAGCCGGGCGGGCTGCGGGCTGACCGCGCATCGCCCGGCGCATATTTGTATCCTGCCTGCGCGCCGGACGCGCTGATTCGGAGGTTAGCAATGACATATACACTGCGGCAACAACAGTTCGCCGAGGATGTCCATCCAGAGGCGGCGGTGGAACTCGACCTATTCCAGGTGCGCGAGCGCCTGCTGGCCCTCAAGGCACAACTCGCCGAGGGCGCGCCGGACAGGGACGGGTCGGGCGATCCTGCCAGCGGCGAACAGGCGGTGGCCTTCGCGGTCCAGGTCGCCAATGAGCAAAAACTAGCCCAGGTGCGCGTGCCCCTGGCGGGCATCGAGCAAGGCACCTACGGCACCTGCGTGGACTGCGCCCGGCCCATCCATCGCGCCCGGCTCGCCGCCCGCCTGTGAGCACTGTCTAGCCGTTGGGCGAGAAGACCGCCGTGGTGACAACGTCGGGGTAGCCAGTGAACCGGCGTACCTACTGGCCGGTTGCGACATCCCAGATCCGGGCGGTTTTGTCATCACTGGAGGTCACGATCGTCTTGCCATCCGGCGCGAAGACCACACTCCCGACCCGACCCGTGTGGCCGGTGAATTGGCGCACCTCCCGTCGCTGCTGCTCGGCCAGGCTGGCCGCCCGGTACCGCTGCTCCTCGTCGGCCAGGGTCAGGTCCCCTGCCTCCGCCATCGTTGCGAATTGCGCCAGGCGCATCCCCCGGCCAGATAGCTCGGCTCTCTGCCTCCTAGGCGGCCAGCAGCAAGCGCCGCTGCACGCGCAACGCCCGCTTAACGCCGGGTTGCGGAAAGCGTCCTGGCCATTATTCGGACTTGCTTCTTACACACTCGATTTTACGCGCTCCACACTTTGGAATGGCCTCGCCATAATGTCGTCAAGTACTAATTCTGCGCCTCGCTGCCAGATAGCCGCAAAGGTTTCGGCACCTAGTGTCGTCCGCGCGTTTACCAGCGCTGGCGACTGCAAGGCTTTATCTACGGGTCGCTCCGGCGTCCCCATTTTGGCGCGCTCCGTTGCCGCCGCCGCGCTAACCTGAACGGCCCACTCCAGCGATTCCCCTTGTGCGCTAAGCCCGGACAACCCCTCCGCGATTTCGACTACCAGCAGGCACGGTCCAACTGCCTGCGCGAACCGCAA
>JBBSEL010000223.1:0-6355 GCA_038239755.1 Chloroflexia bacterium
CGATATCGAGATCAAGCTCTAGCCGAGTTGTCAGTCATCAGTTATCAGTTATCAGTCAGGTTAATCCGCTTATTCTGTATAGGGCGCTGACCACTGACCACTGACCACTGACCACTAACCGTCAGAGGGTAGACGAATGATTAAAGGCATCATTGGCCGCAAAGTCGGCATGACCCAGATATTTGAAGAGAATGGGACCGCCGAGGGTGTGACGGTGGTGCAGGCGGGGCCGTGCCTCGTCACCGAGGTCCGCACCCCCGAACGCAACGGCTATACCGCCGTGCAGCTTGGCTACGAAGAGTTGCGCGACCGCAACGAACGCAAGCTGAACGAGCCGGAAAAAGGCTATCTTCGCAAGAAGAAGCTGCCCCTGCTGCGCTATCTGCGCGAAGTCGAGGCCGACGACATCAGCGGCGTTACCGTGGGCGACCGCGTCGACGTGAGCATGTTCGCGCCGGGTGACCTCGTGGACGTGACCGGCACCTCCAAGGGCAAGGGCTTCGCGGGTGTGGTCAAACGCCACCACTTCGCCGGTGGCCCCAAGACCCACGGTGCCAGCGACCGCCTCCGGGTGGGTGGCTCTATCGGGTCGGGCACCACGCCGGGCCGCGTCTATAAAGGCTTGCGGATGGCCGGGCACATGGGCAACGAGCGCGTGACCGTGCAGAACCTGCGCGTGTTGCGGGTGGATACCGAGCGCAACCTGCTGGTTCTCAGCGGTGCGGTGCCCGGCGCGACCAACGGCCTGATCATGATCCGCAAAGCGGTCAAGGGCAAGAGCAAGTAGTTGTTAGTTGTTAGTTGTTAGTTGTTAGTTGTTAGTTGTTAGTCATTTGTGTTAGCGGTTGGTTATTAGCGATTGCTTCTCTTTCATTTTGCAAGAACTAAGAACTGACACCTAACAACTAAGAACTAACGACTAAAAACCAGGAGACCGACGTGCAGGCAACTGTGTATAATCTGGCGGGCGCCGCAGTGGATACCGTCGAATTGAACGACGCGATCTTCAGCATCGTGCCCAACCTTTCGGTGGTGCACCAGGCCGTCTTGCGCCAGCAGGCCAACGCCCGGCTGGGCACCCACGACACCAAGACCCGCGCCGAAGTGAGTGGCGGCGGGCGCAAGCCGTGGCGGCAGAAGGGCACCGGGCGTGCCCGCCAGGGGAGCACCCGCTCGCCACAGTGGCGGCATGGCGGCGTCGTCTTCGGCCCGCACCCCCGCTCCTACGATCAGGATCTGCCGCGCAAGATGCGCCGCCTGGCCGCCCGCTCGGTCCTGTCGGACAAGGCCGCCACCGGCAGCCTGCTGATCATCGACAGCTTCGCCGACCTGGAGCCGCGTACCAAGGCGATGATCGCCGTGCTGGACGCGCTGCAACTAGGCGAGCGCAAGGTGCTGGTAATGACCCCGACCAAAGAGCAGAACCTGGAACAGGCGGCGGGCAACCTGCCGAAGGTCCGCACCGGCATGGTGCAGTACCTCAGCCTGGTCGGGATGCTCAAGGCCGATGTGGTCGTGCTGACCCGTGACAGCCTCCAGGTGATCGACTCGATCCTGGGCAGCACGGGGGGTCGCCTCCCGCACACCATCAACCTGGCCCCAGGGGCCGAGGCCCCCGCCACTGCCGCGTCGCCGATGGACATGGCCGTGCAGCAGATGCCGGGCGCATCCGATGTCACCGCCGCGCACGAGACGACCGCGCATCACAGCCGGGGCGTAGAGGCTGCGGTGGAAGATGCCGCCGACGAGCACAACGCCGACGAGGATGATGAGAGCGTGGGCGTGAACGTGGACGAACCGGAAACCGCCGACACCACGCCGGAGACGGCGGACGAGACGGTGACAGCCGATACCCCGCCGGAAACGGCTGCGGACGAGCAGGGCTAAGGCTCTAAGGAACGGGAGACGAGGTTATGGCTAAGAACGTTTACGATATTATTATTCGCCCGATCCAGACCGAGAAGGCCGTCCTGCTGCAAGCGCAGAACCAGTACGTCTTCGAAGTGGCGCGGGATGCCAATAAGATCGAAATTAAAGATGCGATCCAGCAGGTGTTCGGTGGCAAAGAGCCGGTGCAGGTGACCAATGTGCGGATCATCAATATGCACCGCAAAGCGCGCAGCCGGGGCCGCTATGCTGGCTATACGACTGCCTGGAAAAAGGCGATTGTGACCCTGGCCCCTGGTCAGGCGATTGAGATCTTCCAGGGGAGCTAGGTGTAAACGTGCAATGTGAAACGTGATGGCCTTTTAACACGAGCTTGATCACGGTTCACCTCTCACGTATCACGTATTGGGAGCAGAAATCTATGGCTATCAAACGCTATAAACCTACGTCCCCAGGTCGTCGCCTGATGACCGTCGCGGCGTTCGATGAAATCACGAGCACCAAGCCCGAAAAGTCGCTGTTGGTGATCAAGAAGAACAAGGGTGGACGTAACAACCAGGGGCGCATCACGGTGCGCCACCAGGGTGGCGGCCACAAGCGCTTCTATCGCATCATCGACTTCAAGCGCAATAAGTTGGGCATTCCGGGCCGCATCACCACGGTGGAGTACGACCCGAACCGCTCGGCCCGTATCGCCCTGGTTGTCTATGCCGACGGCGAGAAGCGCTACATCCTGGCCCCGCTGGGCCTCAAGGTGGGCGATCACATCATGTCGGGCAGCGGCGCGGAAATCCGCGTGGGCAATGCCCTGCCGTTGCGCAACATCCCGCTGGGTACCCAGATCCACAACATCGAGATGCAGGTGGGTCGCGGGGGGCAGATGGTCCGCAGCGCGGGCAACTCCGCCCAGTTGATGGCCCGCGACGAAGAGTATGCCCAGATCCGTATGCCGTCGGGCGAGGTGCGCCGCGTGCGCGTCGAGTGCATGGCGACCATCGGCCAGATGGGCAACGTGGACCACGAGAATATCCGTATCGGGAAGGCGGGGCGCAACCGGCACCTGAACATCCGCCCCACGGTACGCGGGTCGGTGATGAACCCGCGTGACCATCCCCACGGTGGGGGTGAGGGGCGTGCCCCGCGTGGCGGGCAGCCGCAGACCCCCTGGGGCAAACCGGCCCAGGGTTATCGCACCCGCAACAACAAGCGCACCGACAACATGATCATCCGCCGCCGGAAGAAGTAGTGACGAGTGGTCGGTCGTCAGTGATCAGTGACCAGCTTCACCGATCGCCATACTGATCACCTATAAAGCCGTTACCTGACCACTGACCACTGACCACTGATCACTAGGAGAACCAATGAGCCGCTCTACCAAAAAAGGACCATACATTGAGCCGCGCCTCCTGGCGCGAGTGCAAGAGCTAAACCGGATCGGCCAGAAGCGTGTGTTGAAGACCTGGTCGCGGGACTCGACGATCTTCCCCGACATGGTTGGGCACACGATCGGGGTCCACGACGGACGCCGCCACATCCCGGTCTATGTGACCGAGAACATGGTGGGCCACAAGCTGGGCGAGTTTGCCCTCACCCGCTTCTTTAAAGGCCACATTCACCAGGCCGAGCGGTCGCATCGCGCCAAGTAAGAAGGATGAATTAAGAATTAAGAAGAACGGATTTTTCTGCTTCTTACTTTTTAATTCTTACTTCTTCCTTCAGTTGAGGAGACGAGGATGGAAGTTAAGGCAACAGCGAAGATGATCCGGCGGTCGCCGCGCAAGATTCGCCTGGTGTTGGATGTGGTGCGGGGCAAGCGGGTGCGAGAAGCCCTGGCGATCCTGCAATTCATGCCGAATGCAGCGGCGCGCGAAGTCGCCAGTGTGGTCGCCTCGGCAGCAGCCAACGCCGAGAACAACTATCAAATGGCCCAGGATGATCTGGTGATTGTCCGGGCGTTCGCGGACGATGGGCCGACGTTCAAGCGCTTCCGCGCTCGGTCGCGCGGGCAGGGTGCCCCCATCCTCAAGCGCACCGCACACATCACCGTGGCCGTGGACGAACACTATGAGGAGGTATAGGTTTGGGACGTAAAGTACACCCCTTAGGCTTTCGCCTGGGGATTATCAAGGAATGGCAGTCGCGTTGGTACGCGGACCGCACCTATACCGAGCAGTTGCACGAAGATATCCGGTTGCGTGCCCTGATCCACAAGCGCCTGCCCAACGCCAGCCTGTCCCGCGTGGACATCGAGCGGTCGGCAGCGAACCAGATCGAAGTGACGCTCTTCACCGCCAAGCCGGGCATTGTCATCGGCAAGGGCGGCCAGGCGGTCGAACTGATGCGCAAGGATCTGGAAGACTTCACCAGCAAGAAGGTGAAGCTCAACATCCACGAGATCAAGCAGCCAGAGATCGATGCCTACCTGGTGGCCGAGAGTATTGCCGACCAGATCACCCGCCGCGTGAGCTACAAGCGGGCGATGAAGCAGGCCGTGCAGCGGGCCATGCGCCTGGGGGCCAAGGGCATCAAGATCCGCTGTGGCGGTCGCCTGGGTGGGGCCGAAATGGCCCGTATCGCCTGGGAAAAGGATGGCCGGGTACCATTGCACACGATCCGCGCCGATATTGATTACGGCCAGGTTCATGCCCACACCACCTACGGGCGCGTCGGCGTGAAGGTCTGGATCTATCGCGGCGACGTGATCGGCCATTTGACGCCGGGCATGGAAGCAACCGTGACCCCGGTGCCGGGTGGTGGTCGCGATGGTGGCCGCCGCGACGACCGGGGCCGTGGTCCTGGGGCCGGTGCCCCGCGCAACGATGCCCGCCCGCAGCAGCAGGGTGGCGCGCCTGCGCCTCGCCCCGCCGCCCCACCCCAAGCTCGCCCCGCGCCGCTTGCTGCGGCTCCCGCGCCCAGCGTGACTTCGGGGTTCAATAACAATGTCTCCGCCGCCCTGCCCGATCTGGCCCCGGTGCCCGGTGCCTTCGGGGATGCAGGTCAGGTCGAATCCTCGAACCCCGCTGAGAGCGGCGAGGCCAAGGCCATTGAAATCGAACTGGAGCGGAGCGGTGAGGATCTGACCCCCATCGCGACGGCCAGCACCGCCGATACGACCGATGCAGGGGCCGACATGCCGATAGGCTCGCAGGCCGAAGGTGGCCGTGATGATGCCGACGCCCAGGCCGAGGCCGGGCCGGAGCTATCCCAGGCGGGCGCAGCCGATGCGAACGAAGGGCTAACCGACGAGGCTGCCGGTGCTTCGGGCACCGAAGGCGCGCCGAACGTGGCCGACAGCGGCTCAACCGATGGGGAAGAGGGGTAATTTAGACCATGTTAATGCCCAAGCGTAGCAAGCACCGCAAGGTACACCGAGGTAGCCGAGGCGGGCTGGCCCAGCGCGGCAATAGCGTCGCCTTTGGCGAATTCGGATTGCAGGCGCTGGAAGCAGGCTGGATCGACAGCCGCCAGATCGAGTCGGCCCGCCGCACGATCACCCGCTACATCAAGCGCGGCGGCAAGGTATGGATCCGCATTTTCCCGGACAAGTCGGTCACCGCGAAGCCCGCCGAAACCCGCATGGGGTCCGGTAAAGGCTCGCCCGACCACTGGGTCGCGGTTATCCGCCCCGGACGGGTGCTGTTTGAGCTGGCCGGGGTGCGCCAGGATGTGGCCGCCGAGGCGATGCGCCTGGCCGGGCACAAGCTGCCGCTCCGCACCGCCTTTGTCGTGCGCATCACCGATGGGGTGCCGCAGGACAGCGGCGACGATGAAGCCGCAGCCGAGGAGCCGGTGAGCCAGGAGGAAGGAAACTAGAGATGGCAACCCGACACGCCCGCGACTTCCGCGGGATGAACAACCTGGAACTGGCGACCGAACTGGCGAACCACCACCAGGAACTGTTCAACCTGCGCTTCCAGCTCGCCACGCGCCAGCTTAAGAACCACCAGCGCATCAAAGTGGTGCGCCGTGAAGTCGCCACCATGCTGACTGTGGCCCGCGAACGCGAACTACAGGCGCTGTATGATCAGGCGATGGGCATCCTCCACGAAGAGGATGAGACCCTGGCCCCTGCCACGGTGGAAACGGCGACCACGCCGCCTCGCCGGGGCCTGCGCCTGTTTAATAGGAGTTAATGCAGCCTTATGGATAACGAGACGAACGAGACCGCGCCTGCCGCCGCCGAAACCGTCGAAGCCCCCGCCCCCATCGCCAAGCCGCGGGGCGGTCGCCCGGCGATCGAGCGCGACAGCACCGTCTGGATCGAGCCGGGGCGCGAGTCCCAGTTGCGCGAAGGCCGGGTGGTCAGCAACAAAATGCAAAAGACGGTGGTTATCGCCGTGGACCGGTTGGTGCGCCACCGGCTGTACAAGAAGATCATGCGCCGCACCAGCAAGTTCATGGCTCACGACGAGTTGAAGTGCAACATCGGCGACGTGGTGCGGATCGTGGAGACCCGCCCAACCAGCAA
>JBBSEL010000224.1:0-6341 GCA_038239755.1 Chloroflexia bacterium
ATCGATCCAGGACGCCAGCTTGTGCGTCATCCACTGCCGGTAGCGCGACTTGGGCGATTGGCGCACGCTACCGCCGTGGATATACGAGAAGTCGATGGTGAAGCACGAGTCCCAGCGGCGCTGGCGCTCGGCGTGCTGCCCGGTCAGGTCGGTCACATCTTCAACGCTCGTGCAGAAGCAGGTCGGGCAGACCTGGGTGCAGTTGCCGCACGTCAGGCAGCGGCTGGCGACCTCGTCCCAGCGGGGGTGCTCGTTGTTGCGGTAGAGCAGTTCTTTCAGCCCCTCGGTGTCCATCGTGCGGCCCATCTGCGTCGCGGTGTGCGCGGTCACCGCTTCTGCCGCCTGCTGATCCGCCGCCACACCGCCGTGATGCGGCACTGCCGCCAGCACCTCCGCCCCGGCCTCGCTGCCCACATGCACCACAAAGTAATGGTGGTCCGGGGCCAGGATCTCGGTCAGGGCCAGGTCATAGCCGCCGGAGGCCCGTGGGCCGGTATGCATCGAGGTGCAGAAGCACGTCCCGCCCGCCGTGCCGCAGTTCACGGCGATGAAGAATACGTTCGCCCGCCGGGCGGCGTAGTGCGGGTCCACATACGGCCCCTGCAAGAACACCCGATCCTGGATGCCGATGGCGTGTAGTTCGCAGGAGCGCACGCCCAGGAAGGCCCATTTGGGCGAAGCGGGCGGCTCCTCGATCAGCGTGAAGCCGGCGTCCGTCTTTTCCGCCGCCCACAGGCGTTGCATGGGCGGGTGCAGGAACTGCTTCCACGACTGCGGCCCGACCGCATAGCCGAACAGGGCCGCATCCTCGCGCCGGTTCAGCCGGTAATGGCCGCCGTCCTGCTCGTCAGTCCAGCCCACCGGCAGGTCTGCCTCGGAGTCCAGTTCGTCATAGACAATCGCCCCGGTACGCACCGTCGGCCCGATCACCTGATAGCCCCGTGCCTGCAACGCCGGGAAGAGCTGCCCGAAGTCGGCCCGCTCGACGACCACCGTCGCACCGGGGCGCAGGCCGGCCTCTGCCGCGTCCGGTTGTAGCCTGGTGTCTTCCATCGTACGCTCCTGTTCCGCTGCCTGCGTCTTTTACCGGGGCCGGTTCGACCCGCTGTACGCAGACTCGGATCCTATGTGTGGACCTCTTCTTATTGTATTGTAACGGGATTGGGTGGAAGTGAGCGTGGACGCAGGTGAATAGTCCGTGAATAATGCGCCCACCAGAGCGGGGCGCTCCGCATGGGCGGCTGCCGCCGGGAGATCGGGACACAAGCGCCGGTTGTTCACCGATTGTTTACCCATGTGTACCCGCTTGTTTATCGCTGCGCCGTATGCTGACAGAGGACGAGGGTCAGTACGATCTATTTAGGTACAGCGTGCCGCGCGATCTCTTCCCCATTATACCGGATTATCAACCAAATAAGGAGTACATCCCATGAACAAGATAGCCATCCACGGATTTGGTCGGATTGGCCGCCTCACCGCCCGGCAGGCCTTAGCCGGTGGGTTGTTCACCCCGGCTTCGATCTCGGACATCCAGGATCTCTCGACCTTGAGTGCCCTCTTCAAAGCGGACAGCAACTATGGCCTGTGGCCGGAGCCGGTGCGCGCAAGCGACCACGCCTTCCTCATCGGCGACCGCGCGATCCCCTACTACCTGACGAAGGACGCGCTGCCCGACTGGGGCGCGCTGGGAGTGGACGTGGTGATTGATTGCACCGGTCGGGCGACCAAACGGGCCGGGGCCCAGGCGCATCTGGATCGGGGGGCCAAGCGCGTGCTGATCAGCGCGGCCAGCAAGAGCCAGCAAGATTGTGACGCGGTCATCCTGCCGGGCATCAACTTCACGGACTTCGAGCCGACCAAGCACTTTATTGTCAGCATGGGGAGCTGCACGACCAATGCGCTCGCGCCGGTGGTCAAAGTGCTGCTGGAGCGGTTCGGGATCGAAACCGGCTTCTTCTCCACTATTCACGCCACCACCGCCACCCAGTCGCTGACCGATCAGCCGATGGCGGATCGCCGTGACTCGTGGGCCGCTGCCGAGAACATCATCCCCTCGTCGTCCGGCGCGGCCAAGGCGCTGAAGTTCATCTGGCCGACGTTGAATATCACCGGCAAGGCCTACCGGGTGCCGGTCCGCACCGGGAGCATTGTCGAACTCAACGTGCTCCTCGGACGCGAGACGACGGCGCCAGAAGTGAACGACGCCTTCCGCGCCGCCGTGACCCAGGCCCCGCTCCAGGGCATCATGGGCGTGCTCGAAGACGAGTGGGCCTCCAGCCGCATTGTGGGCGAGACGCTGTCCTCGCTGGTGGACCTGCCGCTGACCCAGGTGCTGGGCGGACGGCTGCTGACGGTCGCCGCCTGGTACGACAACGAGATGGGCTACGCCACCCGGCTGGCCGAGATGGCGCAGGCTATCGCCGAGTAATCGGTTGGGGGTAAAAGACGCACAAGCAGGCCCGAGGTAGCCATCTCGGGCCTGCTTGTTTGCCCCCAAACGCCAGAGAGCGCCGGCTGTGGGACCAGCCAAACCAGGAGCCGGTGCCGGTTTAACGCAGAACGAAAAGGCCAGGCCCACCAGGGCCTGGCCTTTTTGCCGGTCGCCGGATTACGGGATCAGGCCCGCACCACCAAGACCGGATGGCGCGCCGCCTGGACCACTTTGAGCGCCACGCTCCCCAGCCACAGGCGCTGCAACCCGCCCCGCCCGTGGGTGGACATCACGATCAGGTCGGCTTCGACCTGGTCGGCCATTCGCAAGATCTCGGGAGCCGGTTCACCGGCGAAGATATGGGTTCGCACCGGCACGTCGGCGGTCTCCACCCGTCGCGCCACCTGCGCCAGGTAGTTCGCCCGCTGCGCGTGCATGGCCGCTTGATCCTCGGCAGTCCACGATAACTCGGTCACACCGGCGGCGTCCAGCGTTGGCTCCACCGCCAGCAGCCACAACGTCGCGTGGCTGGCCCGCGCTAGCGGCATGGCCTGGGCCAGGGCCAGTTCGGCCAGCGCCGAGCCATCCAGCGGCACGAGGATGGTTTGATAGGGGTGCGCCGGAATGCGGGCTGGCGCATCCGCGCGCGCCCGGACGAGCAAGAGCGGCGTCGGCGCAGCATGGAGGACTTTCTCGGCCACGCTGCCGAAGACCCAGCGACTCAGCCCATGGCGACCGTGGGTCGCCATCGCAATCCGGCGGTGCGGCGGGTCCTGCGCGGCCCAGGCCACGATAGCGGTCGCCGCATCCCCCTGGAAGTGGATCGTCTGGACCTTCAGGTCGGGGGCTTCCAGCGCCCCGGCGGTGGCCGCCAGGTATTTCCGGGCAGCGGCATTCTCGGCCTCCCACACCTCATCGGTGATGGTCGGCGGCGGGACCGCGCCCATCATCGGCTCCATAAGTACCGGGAGTGCGACCACCTGCATCAGCACCAGGCTGCTGCCCGTGGCATGGGCCAGCACGACCGCATGGGGCAAGACCGTTTCGGCCAGCGGGGAGCCGTCTAATGGGACAAGAATCTGGGATGCCATCATCTTTTTCTCCTTTGTTCCGGGGCCGCCAGCGTGGCGGCCTCACCGGTGGGGGCGTATTGCGCCCCGCTTATTTCTTCATACCAAACATACATGGGATAAAATAGAAGTTCTCTACTATAAGGGTAGCATAGGCGGGTGAACGTCCGTGTGGATCAAGGTTACAGATTGGTGAAAAAGAGGCCGGGCTAGGGATGACACCCCGGCAAGATGTCCACCTGCTGTGCAGGTATGTTTACCGCTTTGTACACCCGCCGGTGCTATGCTTCTATGGTCAGCGGCGGCCTGGGGCGTCAGGTAGCGCGCTGCCCGGAATTCGGCGGCGGCGCTGATGTACCACTGGGCACAGGTCCCATAGATGGTCATGCTAAGGAGGAATCGAGATGAAAGTACTGGTGATGGTGGCGAGTAAGCACGGCAGCACCCGTGAAATTGCGGTGGCGCTGGCCGAGGAACTGCGGCACGCCGGGATCGCGACCGATCTCCGTGCGGTGCGGGAAGAGGCGGACCTAACAGGATACGACGCGATCATCCTGGGAAGCGCCGTTTATGCCGGGAACTGGTTGGCGGAGGTGCGGCAGTTTGTCGAGCGGCAGCGGGCGACGCTGGCCGGGCGGCCCCTCTGGGTGTTCAGTAGTGGCCCGCTGGGGGCGGATGACCCCCAGCCGCACGACGATCCGCAGCGGCTGGCTGCCCCGCTAGGCGACCTGCCGATCCGCGAGCACCGCGTGTTTGTCGGCAGCCTGGACAAGGACCGCCTGGGTCGTGGTGAGCGCCTGATTGTCCGGGCGGGCGGCGCGCCGGGGGGCGATTTCCGTGATTGGTCCGCGATCCGCAGTTGGGCGCAATCTATCGCAACCGCCTTGCAACCGGCGGTCGCCATCGGTGTCTGACGCACTCGCGCAGGTGAGCCGTGGGTTGATCTGAGTCGACCCGCGCTCCAGGGCAAAGCCCCGCCCCCTCCTTTGAAATAACCTGAAGGAGGGGGCGGGGCTTTGCTTTATTAGGGCACGCGAGGCAGGGGGCCGGTTAGGTGCCTTTATAGTTGCCAACCAGGGGCAGGGGTGTGGGCCGGAGGGCTGGGGGCGGGTGATAGACCCGCCATAGGACGACGACCACGATGATACTGGCCGCGATCATCACGACCGCGCTCATGATCGCCGCGATGATCCCTTGCGCCCACGGCGCCGTGGTGAGGAAGTCAAACAGCCCATGCCAGAGCGCCACCGCCAGGATGCTCCCGCCGGAGGCGTTATACAACCCGGCTAGCAGGATCGAGCCGGCGATGACGCCCAGCGCGAAGCCGGGGAAGCCGATCAACCCGACCGCCATCAATTGCGGTTTGTAAAAGAAGGAGGGCAGGTGCCACACGGCCCAGAAGCCCCCGATCACCAGTGCGGCGATGAGCCAGTGCTGCCGCTGTTGCAGGTTGGGTAAGGCGTAGCCCCGCCAGCTCGTCTCTTCGCCCACCCCGAACGTGAGCAACCACAGGAGCAGGCCCCCCACCACGCCGATGTTCCCCAGGTACTCGACCTGGCCGGTGGTTTGGACGGCGGGCCAGGTTCCCGTCAGCCCGTAATTAACGAGCACGGCCAGCCCCGCCAGGAGCAGCGGCGATCCGGCCGCCAGCAGCAGCCAGTGCCCGCCAATCCGCCATTGGGTGATCCGTACCCCCAGATCGGCCAGCCCCTGGGCACTGCGGAAGCGCGCGGTGAGGATCACCGCCGCTAATGCCGGGCCAAACGAGTATAAATAGTGGAGTGCGCCGGGAACACGCACCCACCCCTGGACGTCCGCGATGAGCAGCAAGCCGATGCTCCACGAGAGGGCCAAGGCCAGGACGAAGTAGGGAACGATAGGCAGGGGCTGCTCGCCCACCGAAGATCGGCCGAACATGCTCAACACCTCCTTGAGCCGCCAACGAGGCCCGGGTCGTGCTTCCCTGGCAGCCCTGCTGCTTGGCCAGCGCGTCACTTCCGCTTGTACGGCGGCATGGGCCTGGCGCAGGGGGGCCGACGGCCTCTTCCGGGGTCATGGGGTCTATTGTAGCAGGTTTCGTCCGCGGCTGCCGCGCTGCTGTACACTTACCACTTTTTGTCGAAAATTATTGGGAGGCCATCATGAGCGTGATCGTCATAATCGGGGCCAGTGGTAGCGTGATCCTCGTCCTGGGGCGGTTCTATCACCCGCCCCCGGCCGTCCGGCTCCTGCCCCGATCCGCTAACCAGGGCGGCACTTGATCGACGACGTGGCCGTCCCTGGATGAAGTCGGCGATCGGGGCCGGCTACGGCCCCGCTGCCCGATCGCCGGCGCTGGCCGGGGGTCCGGGCCAGCCGCAGGTTCTCGCCGATGGCCGGGTTGAACCGGGGGTCTGCTGGCTGACGGCGCCGATCCGCTGGGGCCGGGCATCCGGGTGCTAGGCGCGCCGATCGTGCCCGCCCAACCCGACGATGATCGCCCGGTAAAGGCGGATGTTCCCGGTACGGGGTAAGAGCCGTTGGTCTATGTTCACCGCAGTTCTCGCGCCATTTCAGCGCCCGTTAACCCCGCGCTGGGCCGTTAGGCGTAGTTGTCCAGGCGGTAGACCTGCACCCATTCCGCGGGGTGGCCGTTGACCCAGTCGTCAATCGCATCGGGATCCGCCCATTCGGGGGGCACCCCGAACCGATAGTGCAGGGCGCGGTCGTAGGAAAACGCGGTGATCCAGGAGCAGATCGGGTAGCGCTGATCGTGGTTCAACCGGCGAAAGAAGAAGACCTCCCGGCCCAGGCTCTTGACGATCAGCCCGTCGAGCAGATGCGTCACGAACTTTGCCCAG
>JBBSEL010000225.1:0-6327 GCA_038239755.1 Chloroflexia bacterium
CCTTAAAAGACCGGGGAATGGTGAAACGTGATGCGTGATGCGTATTGCGTCGTTCTCAGCACTCAGCACTCAGCACTCAGTACTCGGTACTCGGTACTCACAACTAGAATCGAGGCTAAAGGAGCATCCAATCGTATGACAGACATCGTGACCCCCGAATGGGTCCGCGACGCGATCTTCTATCAGATTTTCCCCGACCGCTTTGCCCAGAGCGCGGCGGTGCCCAAACCGAGCAACCTGGAGGGGTGGGACGCCCCGCCGACGATTCGCGGGTTCAAGGGCGGCGACCTGATGGGTGTGGTCGAGCACCTGGACCACATTGCCGGGCTGGGCTTCAATGCCATCTATTTCTGCCCGGTCTTCCAGTCGTCGGCCAACCACCGCTATCATACCAACGACTACTACAACATCGACCCGATGCTGGGCGGGAACAAGGCGTTCCGCATCCTGCTGGACGAGGCGCACGCGCGGGGCATCCGGGTGGTGCTCGATGGGGTATTTAATCACACTAGCCGGGGCTTTTTCCAGTTCAACCATATTTTGGAGAACAAGGCCAAGTCGCCCTACCTGGACTGGTTCCACGTCTACGACTGGCCGCTGCACCCCTACACCGAGTCGACCGGGGAAGAGGATCTGGCCTACCCCCCGCCCAACTACGAATGCTGGTTCAACCTGCGCGACCTGCCCAAGCTGAACACGCGCACGCGGGCGGTGCAGGAGATGATTCTGGACGTGGCCCAGTACTGGGTGGAGTTTGGCATCGACGGCTGGCGGCTGGATGTGCCCAGCGAGATCGATGACGACAACTTCTGGCGCGAGTTCCGCCAGCGGGTCAAAGGGGCCAACCCGGACGCCTATATCGTCGGCGAGATCTGGCACGAGGCACGGCGCTGGCTCCAGGGCGACCAGTTCGACGCGGTGATGAACTACCTCTTCATGCGTGGTGCCCTCTGCTTCGCCGGGCAAAACAGCATCCATCCCGGCGTGCGCCACCAGTGGGGGCACTGGACGCTGGAACCGATCAGCGGGGTGGCCCTCCAGCAGTGGATCGATCAGACGTTGAGCCTCTACGACCGAGCGATCAACGAGGTGCAACTAAACCTGCTCGACAGCCACGACACCCCGCGCTTCCTGACGATGGTGCAGGGCGACGAGGCAGCGCTGCGCCTGGCGATCCTCTTCCAGATGACCTATCCCGGCGCACCCTGCCTCTATTATGGCGACGAGATCGGCATCGGGGCCGCGCCGTTGCCGCTGCCGTGGAACCCGTCCACCGACCCCAGTTGCCGCCCCGGTATGCCGTGGGACGAGAGTCGCTGGAGCACGGGCCTGCCGGAGTATGTCAAAAAGGCGATTGCCCTGCGGACCGCGCACCCGGTGCTGCGCCGGGGCGACTACCAGTCGCTCGCCAGCGATGCCACCGTCTACGCCTTCACCCGACGGCTGGGTGACGAGATGATGGTGGTGGTGCTGAACGCCGGGAAAGAGGCGCGGACGCTGGACCTGATCGCTCCCGCCGGGCTGGCCGAGGGGCAAACGCTGGTCGATATCTGGGGCGGCAGCACGGCCCAGGTGAGCGGCGGCGCGGTGCAGGGCCTCCAGGTGGGGGCGCAGAGCGGGGCGGTGCTGATGGTGCCGCCGGGAGCGGCGACATGACCCCCGACGAGTATCTCGACGCGATCCTATCCCTGCCCTCGATTTACACCCTGGCCGTCTCGCCCGACGGGCGGTGGGTGGCGTGGGCCTGGTACAACGTCGGCCCCGCCGCCGATGTCTATGTCGCGCCGACCGACGGCTCCGCGCCGCCGGTCCGCCTGACCGACACGCCCGACAACACCCATGTTGTCTCGTGGACCCCCGATAGCCAGGCGGTGATCGTGGGCCAGGACCACGATGGGGACGAGCGGGTGCAACTGTTCCGGGTGGACCGGGACGCGCCGGGGACGATGGTGCCGCTGACCGAGGCCCACCCGAACTACTTCCTCCACGGCGGGCAACTGCACCCCAACGGGCACTGGCTGGTCTACGATGCGAACCTGGACGTAGCGACCGGGATGGAAATCGAGCCAAACTGGGTCTATCGCCACGATCTCACCACCGGCGAACGGCAGGTGCTGGCCCGCCCGCAAAAGGCCAGCTTCAGCCAGACCGTGCTGAACGAGCCGGGCACCCACATCCTCTACACGCGCATGGAGCAGGAGCCGGGCGGCGTGCAGGTCTGGATGGTAGATATCGAGGGGCAGGAAGACCACGAGATCCTCAACGCCGGACCGAGCGGGAAGGTCGAGGCGAGCTGGTTCCCCGACGGGCAGCGCGTGCTGGCGCTGGCCGAACACGGCACCTACCGGCGGCTGGGGGTGTGGGACCGCCAGAGCGCCGACCTGCGCTGGCTGGTGGACGACCCGGCCCGCAACATCGAGGCGGCCTTCGTGCCGCCGGGCAGCGACGGCACCTGGGCGGTGGTGGTCGAAGGGCGCGACGCCCAGGCCCGCGCCTCACTGCTCCAGACGGCGACGGGCGCGGAGCGGATGCTGCCCCTGGTACCCGGCACGCTCATCCCCCGGCACCCCCTGAGCAACGACGAATGGGTGGGCACCTATGCCAGCAGCCGCCAGCCGACCGATCTGGTGCGCTTCTCCCTGGCCGACGTGCAGCCCGCCGCATGGACCAGCCTGACCGGCATCTGGGAGCGCACGACCCTGCGCCCCGCCGATCTAGCCCCGGCGGAGGACTTCCGCTGGCGCTCGGTGGACGGGCTGGCGATCCAGGGCTGGCTCTACCGGGCGGCGGAACCGGCGCGGGGCACGGTCGTCTACGTCCACGGCGGCCCTACGTTCCACAGCGAAGACAAGCTCAACACGCAAATCCAGTTCCTGGTCTCCCAGGGCTTCCATGTGCTCGACCCGAACTACCGGGGCAGCACCGGATTCAGCCTGGCCTTTCAAGAATCGATCAAAGAGGACGGCTGGGGCGGGCGCGAGCAAGACGACATCCGCACCGGGATCGAGGCGCTGATCACCGCCGGGCTTGCCACGCCGGGCCGGGTGGGCGTGACGGGCACCTCGTATGGCGGCTATTCGTCATGGTGCGCCATCACCCGCTGGCCGCCGGAGGTGGTCGCCGCCGCGCCGATCTGCGGCATGACCGATCTGGTGGTGGACTACGAGACGACCCGGCCCGACCTGCGCCCTTACAGCGAAGAGATGCTGGGGGGCCGCCCCGATCAGGTGCCCGACCGCTACCGCGAACGCTCCCCGATCCACGCGGTCGGCCACATCCGCGGGCGCTTGCTGATCGTCCAGGGGATGCAAGACCCCAACGTCACACCGGAGAACGTGCGCACCGTGCAAGAGGCGCTGGAGGCGGCGGGCATCGCCTATGAACTGCTCCCCTTCGCCGACGAGGGCCACGGCATCTACCGCCCACGCAACCTCAAGGTGCTATACCGGCGGCTGGCCGACTTCTTCGGCGCGGCGTTCGAGGCCCCCTAGCCGGACGCGGCACGGCTTGTGCTAATTGTAACAAGTGGGCGTTGTTTATACGCCCACTAAACCCGCATCCACTTTTCACACAGGAGGATCCAACGATGAAGTACCCGGTCAGCGACGAAGTCTACAACCTGCTGTCGATGCTCACCAACAAGCTTCAGGCGCTGGAAGCGTATGACGAGTATGGCAAGGATATGGACAGCACAGGCCGCGATATCCTCAAGCGGATCACTGCCGACGACAGCGCCCATATCGAACTGCTGATCGATGCGCTCGAAACGCAGATCAAGCAGAACGGGATGCGCCCGAAGAGCTAGGCAGCCCCCGCCGCCGATACAACGACCCCCGGCAGCCAAAGGCCACCGGGGGTCATTTCGTGTGTGCGCGGGGGGGAGTGCTGTCAGCGGGGCGGAGCGTCGCGCTGGTCAACCAGCCCATTCTGCACAGCATAGACAGCAGCCTGGGTGCGGTCGTTCAGTTGCAGCTTCTGGAGGATGACGGTGATGTAGTTCTTGATCGTCTTTTCCGAGAGGCTGAGGTTGAACCCGATCTCTTTGTTGCTCAACCCCCGCGCAATCAGGCGCAGAATCGAGATCTCGCGTTCGGTGAGGCCCAAGCGCGTGGCGGCGTTGGGCTGCTCCCACATCCGCTTGAATTCGGACAGTACCCGCGTGGTCATCGCCGGGGTAATCGCCGAATCGCCCCGCGCCACCGTGCGGATCGCCCGTATCACTTCAATCGTTTCGGCATCCTTGAGAATATAACCTCGCGCTCCACTCTTGATCGCCTGGAATACCTGGGCATCGTCTTTATTCATGGTCAGGATAATAATGCCGGTGTTCGGGTACTTTTCCAGGATCTGGTGAGTCGCCTCGACCCCATTGATCCCCGGCATGTTCACATCCATCAGCACCACATCCGGTTGCAGCCGCAAGACCGCCTCGAGGGCTGCATCGCCGGTGTGGATCTCTCCCACCACCTCAATATCCGGCTCCATTTCGATTAATGAGCGCAAGCCTTGAACGAACATGCGGTGGTCGTCCACAATCAGCAAGCGAATATCAGCCATACTCATGCCCCCCAGGTTTCTCTGGTTGCCCGCGCTGCCAACGTTGTACTGATGAGCTTATCATACCACTATTCTTCCTGAGTGTAAAGGATGGGATTCCACCTTTTATTACTTGATATTGTTGTGGGAAAGTAGACAAAGAAGAACTTTCAGGCACAGCGCGAATCCGGGGACGGTGGATCGACAGGGCTGATGCATTCTCCTGGGTAGGGGCCGACCCGTGTGTCGGCCCTGGTGGGGAGTCCGACCGGGTCGCGCCGGACCGATCGGCTGCCCCGCGCTCACGCACGCCCACCAGGCGCACACGGGGGTGCGCCGCTACGCCAACCGTCCGTGCATCCGCGAATGCATAAGCCCTGGGTGGATCGACGACCTGATCGCGGCGCATCGAGCCGTTGGTGTATAATACAATAAGCCGACACGGCAGGAGACCCGCCAAGGAGCCGACGATTATTGGGCCGCTATATTGTGGCCGACGACGCGATTTGCCACGGCAAACCGACGTTCATCGGCACCCGCATCATAGGCTCATAGGTACTGGAGCTGCTGGCCGAAAACATGGATTGGGACCAGATCATCTGGGAATGTCATAACAGCATCACAAAAGAAGCAACTACCGAAGCGGTGAGTCTGGCAAGCCGCACGTGATCCGTGCCGCGCCGATGGGGTTGACTGTCTGGCGGCTGCACGCCGAGCAAGAAGACGAAATTGCCTGGGCGGATTAACAGCCTGGATATCCGCTATTTTCCCCTTTCCGCTTTTTGCCCCGGCCCACGGATAGAGACAACAGAAGGATATCCCCCGCCAAGGAGGACCGCACCATGCAAGACACCGGACTAACGGTCGAGCCACAAGCTGGCCCGGCGCTGGGGCTAACCCGTGCCTACCAGCGCCGTCCCGACGTGGAGGCAGAGATCCGCGCCCTGCCTGCCCCGGCCTCTCCGGCGTTCGGGGGGGCAGCGCAGGCGGCCCAGGCCCCCGAAACGGTGGTTTACGCCATCCGAGCATTGCTCCGGGCAGGCGACCGGGCGCGGGCCGACGCGCTGGCCGAAGGGCTGATCGACCGCGCCGCGCCATACCTGGCCCGCGCCGCCCGCTCCCAGTTTCCCCGGTCGGAAGCCGACCAGGACGACCTGATGCAGATGGCGACGGTGCAGATGTGGCGCGAGGTGTTCGACACCGGCAGCCGCCAGGAGTTTTGGGAGGTCTTTTTCCGCCGGATGGTCGTGCTGACCTGCTCCGACGCTGCCGACCGGCTGCGCGCCCAGCGCGCCCACGAGCGCCCCTTCCGGCGCGGCGTGTCGGACGAAGGCGACAATTGGAGCGAAGAGGACATGCTGGCCGACCCGCACGAAGTGGGCACCGACCTGTTCCTGCCCGAAGCTCTGGCTCAACTGGACGGCGATGTGCGCCGGGCGGTCTATCTCAAGCTGCTGGGCTTCAAAGAAGGCAGCAAAGACGCGGGTGAACAGACGATCAGCCGCCTGCTGGGGGTCAGCGACCGCACCATCCGCACCTATTTGCGGCGCGGTGAGCAGACGATCCGGGAATGGATAGCGGCGGGCGGATAAGGCAGTGTAAGGTTTGAGGTTGGAAGTTTGAGCTTTGAGTTATGAATGTTTCCTCAAAGCGGGAGTACGAGGAAACAGAGGGGAAATCACGAATGAGTATGCAAAATGATCCCGCGCCGGATGTGGATGTGCGCTTGTTGAAACTAGCTTTTTTGGATGCATTAGAAGCGGGAGAAGCGCCCGCCGCCTGGCTGGGCCG
>JBBSEL010000226.1:0-6322 GCA_038239755.1 Chloroflexia bacterium
CCGCCCAGGGCGCTTGGATCTTGCAGGTGGTAGACACCCGCGCCCGCAACAGCGGCACGCTGGTCGGCTGGAGCCTGCTCTTTACCACCACGCTGCCCATCCGCCTGACCCCCACCCCGGCGGGCAAGGCGACACCGGGCGGCTCCTCCTCCGCCCCGCTGACCAGCGAACGCGGCCCCGACGGGCGCTATCTCAGCGCCGATCTGGACTCGCCTCGCACCATCCCCGATAATGCCGCCGCCGGGATCACCTCGCATGTGATCGTGCCCGACAAATTTAATGTCACCAACGTGCAACTGCTCAACCTGCGCGTGCTGCATCCCAACACCGGCGACTTGCTGGTCACCCTGCGCGCCCCCGACGGGACGACGATCAGCCCGATCAACGGGATCTGCCCCGGTGCCCACAACTGGAACGCGCTGAGCCTGATCGACGGGCTGCCCCGCTTGGTCGGGGAGGGCTGCCAGGACAACCTGGATGACGGGTTCCGCCCACCCACCGGGCAAGAACTGGCCCGCTTTAAGGGCCACCCGGCCCAGGGCGACTGGACCCTAAAGGTGGTCGATACCCGCGCCGGGAATAGTGGTACGCTGGTCGGCTGGAGCCTGCTCTTCACCACTACGCTGCCCAGCCCCATCGTCCCCACGCCGGTGAGCGCGGCCTCGCCGACCGATACCGGGACCGGGCCGCCCGCGCCGACCGATACGCCCACGCCGCTCGTCAGCGACCGTGGCCCCGATGGGCGCTATCTCAGCGCCGACCTGGACTCGCCCCGCGCTATTCCCGACAATAACGCCAACGGGGTGATCTCCCATGTGATCGTGCCCGACAGCTTCAACGTGACCACGGTGCAACTGCTCAACCTGCGCGTGCAGCACCCCAACGTGGGTGATCTGCTGGTCACGCTGCGCGCCCCCGATGGCACGGCGATCACCCCGCTGAAGGGGGTCTGCGCGGGCAATCAAAACTGGAACGCGCTGAGCCTGATCGACGGGTTGCCCCGCCTGGTCAGCGAAGGCTGCCAGAACGATCTGGACGACGGGTTCCGCCCGCCTGCGGGGGAAGAGCTGAGCCACTTCAAGGGCCACCCGGCCAAAGGCGATTGGACCTTGCAGGTGGTGGACACGCACGCGGGCAATACCGGCTCGCTGATCGGCTGGAGCCTGCTCTTTACCACCACGGTGCCCAGCCCGATTACTCCCACGCCGGTCGCCCCGCCCCCGGCAGCCGAAACGCCCACCGTGGAGGGGGCCGCGACCGCGCCGCCGTCCATCGAACGCGGGTCAGACGGGCGCTATCTCAGCACCGATCTGGACCCGCCCCGCGCCATCCCGGACAACGATCCTGCCGGGGTGACCTCGCACATCACCGTGCCCTATGACTTCACGGTGAGCGGGCTGCAACTGCTCAACCTGCGGGTGGCCCACCCCGACACCGGCGATCTGCGGGTCACCCTGCGCGCTCCCGACGGGACGACGATCACCCCGATCAACGGGATCTGCGCCGGGTCGCACAACTGGAAGGCGTTGAGCCTGGACGACAATTTCACCCGTACGGTGGGTGAGACCTGCCAGGACGACCTGGATGATGGCTTCCGCCCGGTCGCCGGGCAAGAATTGAGCCGTTTCAACGGGCATTCGGCCAAGGGCGATTGGACCCTGACGGTGGTGGACACCCGCCCCGGCAACACCGGCACACTGGACGGCTGGAGCCTGCACTTCACCATCGATCTGCCCGGCCTGATCACCCCCGCCACCCCAGGGCCGAACCAACTCAGCCCGGCAGCCCCGCCGCTGTCGTGGGCGGTCTGGCGGCGCAACTAACCCCCGCGCCCATGCCCTAACGCGCCGCCCGGGTCGTGATATAAATCGCACAAAACAACGCGCCGTATCAACCTGATACAGCGCGTTGGCTATGGCCCCGGTGCACGACCGGGCGGGCTTTACGGTTGGATGCGCCCCGGTGGCAGCTTCAAGCTGCCGGGGGTGGCGGTGACGGTCGGCGTGCCCGACGGCCCCGCTGTGGGGGTGCGGGTCGCCGTCCCCACTACTGTGGGGGTGCGGGTCACTGTCGGCGTGCCGGTGCCGCCGGGGGTGCCGCTGACCACGGGGGTGGGGGTGTAGGTCGCCGTGGCCGCCACCGTTGGCGTGGTGACCACCGTCGGGGTCAGGGTGGCTGTTGGCGTCGGGGTCGGCTGGGCCGTCCGCGCCAGGTAGATCATCTTGCTCAGTTGGGCCCGCGTGGCCG
The DNA here is from genome assembly GCA_038239755.1 of Chloroflexia bacterium. Lineage (GTDB taxonomy): Bacteria > Chloroflexota > Chloroflexia > QHBQ01 > JAICKM01 > JBBSAN01. Next base: position 2,248 of record JBBSEL010000226.1, read on the forward strand.
AATTGTTCGGGCGGAAGTAGGGGCGATTGGCCGGGGGATCGCACGGCTCGAACGGGCCGCCGCAAGGATAGCCGGTGACGATGCTATGGGCTACCACCGCCTCGACATAGCCGAAGAAGGTGTTGCCGGGCGGCACGTCGTTGAAGCTGGGCGTGGTCGGGTTGACGGTGGGCCAGCCCTCGGCCACGCTGATCATCTTGGAAAGCTGCCCTCGCGTGACGTTGTTATAGGGGCGGAAGTAGGGCCGGTTGGCGGGTGGCATACACGGCTCGAACGGGCCGCCACACGGATAGCCATTGATGATGCCGTGGGCATAGGCCGCCTCCACGTAGCCGTAGAATGAGTTGCTGCTCGGCACATCCTCGAAGGTGGGGGTGCTGGGGTTGGGTATAGTCCAGCCCTCGGCCAGGCTGATCATCTTGGTCAACTGTGAGCGGGTGGTGGTGTTGTTCGGGCGGAAGCTGCCGTCGGGGTAGCCCGCGACGTAATTATTGCTCGCCATCCACTCGATGTAGGTGTAGGCCCACATGTCGCCCGGCACGTCCCAGAAGCGCCAGGGGGTGACCAGCACGGTGGTAGGGCCGGACGAGGTGACCCGGCGTGGCGGGAACGCCTCGATCACGTTGACCACGAAGCTATACGGTTCGTCGGCCCCGCTGGTGTTGGCGGGCAACGCCTGATCGAGATGCCAGGTGCCGCGCTGGGCGTTCCCCGATACCAGGGTCAGGTTCAGCAGTTGGGTGCTGCTGTTGGGGTAGGTCAACAACGCCTGCACACTATCGATGGCCGTGCTGTCCTGGTCGCTGGCGACCACATCGAGCGACACCGTGCCGCCGTTGCGGTTGAACGAGGTCTGGTTGTAGGTGAGGCTTTCGATCACCGGGGGGTTATCGGGGGCCGGGGTGAAGGTCGCGGTCGCCACCGGCAGCGGGGTGTAGGTGGCCGGGGGGTTATGCACCTGGCCGGAAATCGCCGCCTCTGCCGGGTTGCCGTAGACGGCGAACCAGTCGAAGGCGAAGCAAGGGTGCGGGTACCAGGGGGCCTGGTTGAAGTCGTAGTCGAAGACGAACATCGCCTCCATCCACGACCAACGCGAGCGTGCCCACTGGTAGGCGCGAACCAGGTTATCGGCCTGCTGCTGGGGTGACCAGATGAAGTACCAATCGGGTTGGCCGCACTGGGGATACCCGGCCAGGGCCGGGTTGACCGCCCAGCCCATTTCGGTCGCCCAGATCGGCTTGGCCGCGTCGCCCCGCGCCACCATCAGTTCGCGGTGCAGTTCGGCGCGGCGGAAGACCAGCGGGTGGCCGGTGGTGCGCGGGTCCAGTTCGGGCACATCGCCAAACCCGTAGGGGTGGTCGCTGAGCACGTCGAAATAGGGCGCACCGCCCGCGTCGTAAATGCCGTTCAGGTAGGCCAGGTCGCCCATCGCCGAGCGCGGGCTGTTGGGGGTAGCGGGCAGGTCGCCCACCGTGGTCACCGCCGGGCCTACGACCCGCGCCGTCGCATCGCTGGCCTTGATCCGGGGGTAGGCGGCGCGCAGGAGGGCGACATAGCCCGACGGGCTGGGGAACAGCCCGCCCCAGTTGTCCGACACGTTCGGCTCGTTCCAGATCTCATAGTCGAACCGGTGATAGCTCTGGAGGTGCGCGGCCAGCGCGCCCATGAACACGCCAAAATCGGTGGCGTTATTCGGTGGGCAGGTGTTGCTGCCGCAGCCGGAGCGCGCCCAGGCCGGGGTGAGCATCACCCGCAGCAGCACCCGTTGCCCACTGGCAACTGCCGCGTTGGCGATGTTGTCCGCGTCGCCCCAGTTGTAGACGCCGGGACTCGGGTTGGAGGTGTCCCAGCCGAGGGTGTAGAGCACCCGGCTGAAGCCCACGTTGGCTGCCCGCTGGTTGTTGTCCAGCAGGGCCATGATCGCGCCATAGCCGATGTTGGGGTTGCCACTGTCGATCACGCTGAAGCCGGGCGCTGCCGGTTGAACCGGTGTCGCCAGCGGATGCGACGGGCCGACGATATGCGGTTGGGGCGGGAGTGCGGGAGCCTGGGTGGTTCCTCCCGCCGGGGGCGACGGAGCCGCGCCCCGCGCCGGGGCCTGCGACCCGACCAGCGCCACCAGCACGAGCAGCAGCATCGGGATAGACCAAAGGGATTTGCGCATCGATTGTTCCTTCCTCGCTTTAACACTAACTACCCTGAATAGTACAGAGCGTACTACAGATATAACGTGGGAGAGGGCAGGGGGGTTGTATCCTCGGCGGCCAACACCGCCCGCCGCCGGTTACGCCGGGTTTGTGATCTATTCTACCCGTTTGGCGCGGGTTTTTACAATGCGGGTGGGGCGGGGATCAGGGTGTGCTGGGTAGGGGCCGACCTGTGTGTCGGCCCTGATCGGGTGTCCGAACGGCTCGCGTCGGGATGATCGGCCCACCCGAAGATCACGAACTCCCCACCAGGCGCACACGTGGGTGCGCCGCTACATCAGCAGCGCCGCGTTTGCGCCCGCTTGGTTCTGCGGTCTCGGTTCTGTTGTACCGTGGTTCCGCCGAGGTTACGGGTTCGGCTGCAACTGGTGGCCCAGGTCCGAGACGACGATCTGGTCCTTGTGGGCTTCGAGGCGGGCGTGTTCAAAATACTGCACGGTGGTCGGGCCAACGTCGGGGAGGTTTTCGGTGAGTTCGGGGCTGATCGGGGTGCCAAAGAGGCGGTCGCCACCGTGGGTCTGCCAGTAGTCGAGGAACCCGCCGCGCAACACCTGGCTGGTCTCGCTGAACCAGACCGCGTCGGGATCGTCGGGGTCAGCGACCGGGGGGAACACGCGCTCGCCCAGGGCTTCACGCCCCAGATTGCCGACCTCGATCCGATCCGGGGTGGCCGGGCCAGGGGGCAGGCCCAACCGCGCCCGCTCAAACCACTGGACGCGGTAGCCACCCACCACCTGCTCCGGCCCGATCGGGTTGCCCAGCGTGGTCGCGCCGCCATAGGTGTTCCAGAGGCGCAGGAAGGGCGAGGCCACAAACTCGCCGGTGGCCGGGAAGAAGCGGGCGGGTTGGCTGGGGCGGTCGTTGAAGTACTTGTAGATCGCAAGCGACAGGGTGGGGGCGGCGGTATAGGCCACCCCGACATCGCTCAGCCCGTTGCTCATAACCACGAACACGTAGGGGCCACTGGCCCCGTAGACAATGCCCGCGTCGTGGCGCAGCCCATCTAACGTGCCGGTTTTGTGGGCGACGGGGACATTCGCGGGCAGGGTGGCCGGGATCAGGTCGTTGATTTCCTGGGCCAGCAGCAGATCCAGCATCTGGCGGCTGGCCTCCATGCTGATGGCGCGCCCGGTGGCGATCCGTTCCAACAGATCGGCCACATCGTCGGCGGTGGTGGTGTTGTCGTTGGTGAAATCGAGGCGGCTATCGGTCAACCCGATGGTTTGCAGCGTGCGGTTGATGTTGTCGAGGCCCACCCGCCGGGAGAGGGTGAACCCGGCGGTGTTGTCGCTGGCGGCGATCATGCGGTTGAGCAGCGTGCTGATCGGCACGTTGCTGCCCACGGTGAACTTCAGTTCACCGATGGCGGCATCCTCGGCGGCGGCGGACGCGGTGATCGGCAGTCGCTCCTCAAAGCTCAGGTTCCCGGCGTCCCACTGGCGGAACACCTCGTACATGACGAACAGCTTGTAGAGGCTGGCCGAGACAATCGGGCGGTTGCTATTATAGGTGGCTGCTTGCCCGGTGTCTAGCTTTTTGACCAGCACTTCCCACTGGCCGCCCAGCCCGGCGATATACTTGTTGATCACCGCCGCCAACCCCGCATCGCTGAGCGCATCGGGGCTGCTGTACATCAACGGGGCGACCGGGGAGGCGGCCTGGAGGCGGGTCGCCGGATGGGTCGCCCCGGCCCAGGCGCGGTTCCCCCCGCCGCTGATGAGGATGCTGGTTGTGAGGCCTAGCCAGAAGGTGAAACGGGTGGCACGTCGCCAGATGATCCTACGCACGTAAAATTCTACTCCATTCCCAGTCCGATCGTGTCGTGTCAGGTGTTGACCACTTCCCATTATAAAGAATCTCACCCACCG
>JBBSEL010000227.1:0-6320 GCA_038239755.1 Chloroflexia bacterium
CCGAGGCCGAGATCGACGCCGCCGCGGCCGCGGCGATCTCGGCGATCGAATCCATCAAGGGTCGCTCCGGCGAGAAGTTCGTCGACAAGTAGTCGCGTCGGCGACTGGCTGCGGAGCGGCGTTCAGTAGTTCGCCTCGGCAACAACAGATAACGGAGAATCGAGCAAATGGCTGACGCGCTGGGACTGATCGAGACGATCCCGGCGGTAGTGGTCGGGGCGATTGTCTTCATGGCGATGGGCCAGGCGGTCGCCGCTGTGGTCCGCAAGTCCGACACGGTGCAAGTGGTGGCCCAGGCGATCAACTTCCCGCTGATGTTCCTCGGCGGGCTGGCGATCCCGATCCAGGCGTTGCCGGAGGGCTTGCGCGCCGTCGGCAAGTACCTGCCCAGCTCGTTGATGGCCGACCTCGTGCGTGCCCCCCTCCTGAGCGGGCTGCATGTGGAGCCGAACGTGCCGCTGGGCGTGGCTGCGGTCGGCGTGGCCCTCTATTTCCTGGTCTCGGTCGGGGTGGCCGTGCGCTTCTTCAAATGGGGTTGAGCTATTGACCAGACGGTGGGGGCCGCGTCTCCCGCTGGAAGGGTGGGTCACTGCGGTGCGTAAGCCCCGCCGGATGCGCCGCCTGGTATGCTATAATGCGTAGAGACGACGTTGCCCTGTAGGGAGTACCCCCATGACTGACACCCCGGTAAACCTCGCCCCGCCCCCCGGCCCGCCCCACCGGGCACCCATGATCATCCAGGTGGTCATGGTCGTCTTCTATCTGATGGCCTGGGCCAGTTTCCTGTTCACCCTGCTGTTGGTGGTTGCCAGCACCCCCGCCGGACAGTATGGCTACCTGCTCCCGGCGGGGTTGTACGCGGCGCTGTTGCTCAATTTCCCTGTCCGCTATGTGCTTCGCCACCGCCGCCTCGGTACCGACGACTGGGCCGACTGGGTCTGGGGCTTTGACAGATCAGATACCGAGCACCTCCTGTTTATATTGATCGGCTTCGGCCTGATCGCCGGAATGAGCGCCCTGGCTCCGCCGTTCGTCTGGCTGTACTATACCTGGGGGGGGATCACCTTCGGGGTGCTCAACAACCGGATGCGTCTGGCGGTGGGGATATTGGTGCTGGAAGCGGGCGCGTTGGGCCTCCAGTCGGGGGTGCTGACCGGGCTGCTGACCGGGCAGATCGATGCCGGGGCGTTGTGGGGCTATGGCTTTTCCGCCGCCGTCTTTGTTATCTATGTCGTATTGTTTACCTTCCTGATCGGCTCACGGCTGGAGAGCGAGCGGTTGGTGCAACAATTGCAGGCGACCAAACGGCAACTAGAAGAGGCGCTGGCGAAAGAGAAAGAGGTGGCGGTGCTGCGCGAGCGCGATCGCATGGCCCGCGAGATCCACGACGGCCTGGGGCACGCGCTGGTGCTGGTGGCGGTCAAGATCGAGGCGGCGCAACGGTTGCAAGCGGTCGATCCCGCCCGCGCCGCCGCCGAGTTGGAGGCGACCAAAGAGCTGGTCCGCCAGAGCATGACCGACCTGCGGACCTCCCTGGCCGACCTGCGTAGCCCCGTCCTCGAAGCCGACGCGCAACCGCTGGGCCACCTCTTGCACACCTGGGCCACCCGCACCGCCCAGGAGGGCGGCTTTGCGCTGGAATACACCTTCGATCCAGAGCTGGAGGACCTGCCCGCGCCCACCCAGGATGTCCTCTGGCGGGTGGGCCGCGAGGCGATCCTGAACATCGTCAAGCACGCCCGCGCCCGGCATGTCGCTCTCCATGTGTTCCGCAAAGAGGGAATGGTCTATCTCTCGGTCGGCGACGATGGCGTGGGCATCCCCCACCTGGCCGACGGAGCCGCCCGGCTGGAAGTGGAGGGTCACTATGGCATCCGGGGGATGCGCGAACGCCTGGAAGCGCTGGGCGGCCACCTGACCATCCGCCCCCACCGCGACGGCCACGGCACCCTCGTCCTCGCCCAAATCCCCATCCCACCCGACGCCGTCCCCGTGCCTCACCGCCCTCCCGACCGCCTCGCGCCCGCCAAGCGCCTGCTGTTCGGGAAACGTGACGCGTGAAACGTGAAACGTGAGGCGTGATAGGTGACGAGGAATCAGGGATCAGGGATCAGACATACGCCTCACGCCTCACGCCTCACGTTTCACGTTTCACGTTTCACGCACCATGGGAGACTCGATGATCAAACTGCTCATTTGCGAAGACCAGACCCTCATGCGCCAGGGGTTGGTCACGATCCTGGGGCTGGAGCCGGGGATCACCGTGGTGGGGGAGGCGGCGAACGGGCAGGAGGCCGTGGCCCAGGTGGCGGCGCTCGCCCCCGATGTGGTGCTGATGGACGTGCAGATGCCGATCATGGATGGGGTGGCCGCCACGCGCCTGATCACCGCGCAGTACCCCGACACCCGCGTGATTATCCTGACCACCTTCGACTACGAGGAGTATGTGTTCGAGGGGGTGAAAGCCGGGGCACTGGGGTACATGCTCAAAGACACCCCCGCCCCCGAACTGATCCGCACCATCCGGCGGGTCCACGCCGGAGAGCGGTTCATCCAGCCCGCCGTCGCCAGCAAGATCCTGTTTGAGTTTGCCAAAGCAACGCCCGCCGCGCCGGGGGCCGACTACGAGCCGTTGAGCGAACGCGAGATCGCCATCATCAGCCGCCTGGCCCAGGGCATGAGCAACCGCGAAGTGGCCGACGACCTGGCCCTGGCCGAGGGCACGGTCAAGAACTATGTCTCGAACATCCTCGCCAAGCTCCACGCCGCCAATCGCGTCCAGGCGATCAACCTGGCCCGCCAGCACAAGATTATTTAGCGGCGGACAGGCGATCAGACCAGATCGACCGTGATCCCCTGCTCTCGCAGCGCTGCGACGGTCGCCGCCGGGGCACCCTCGTCGGTGATGACCCGCCCTATCTCCTGCGGCAGCGCGAACACGCTGAAGGCCATATCCTCGAACTTGCTGGAATCGACCAGCGCCACCACCTCTCCCGACGCGCGGACCATAAGCTGCTTTAATTGCGCCTCCTCCAGGTCCGACTCCATCAGCCCGTCCTGCGCCGTCACCGCGCGCGCCCCGAAGAAGCCCAGGTCCAGCCGCAGCCGCTGGAGAGACCCGTAATTGAAGCTGCCGACCAGCGAACTGGAGCGGGGCCGCATGGTCCCCCCGACGACAATCGTGGTGACATCGGCAGAGAAGTTCAGTTCCAGCGCCGTGTAGAGGCCGTTGGTGACCACGATCAGGTCTTCCCGGTCTTTGATCAGCCGGGCCATCTGGAGCGCGGTGGTGCTGGCGTCGAGGAAGATCCGCTGCCCCGACTGCACCAGGGCTGCCGCCGCCCCGGCGATGCGCCGCTTCTCCTCCAGGTGTTCCTGCTCGCGCGCTGCGAAGTAGCGTTCTAGCCGCCCCCGCCCTGAAATCACCGCGCCGCCGTGGACCCGCGTCAACATCCCCTGCGCTTCTAGCTGGTCCAGGTCTTTGCGCACCGTCACTTCCGAAACCCCCAGCACCTGGCTCAACTCGGTGACCGACGTGCGGTCCCGCGCGCTCAAATAGGCCAGGAGCTGCTCGCGCCGCCGCTCCAGCGTCAGCACTTGCTCACTTTGCGCCATATCGCCTCCTGTGGAGAGTGAAAGAGGTTCGTAAGTCCAGACCGGATTACCCCTGCATCATAGCAGAAGAAATGGAGAAAATAAAGCAATATGAAAAACAAATGAAACCTGATCGCCCGTTTCCTATTGACTTTTCGGGAGACCCATGATATGATAGCTCAAATGAAGTCTAGGTACTTCGTTTCCCTTTCGATTACGCCGGGTCCACGACTGGACCGGGGTAATCTGGCCTCTCGATGAAGCGGGGTTCACGCCATGAGCGAGCAGACACCGGTATTTCGCGTCCAGCACGTTTCGAAATCCTTTGGCGGCGTTCAGGCGCTCCAGGATGTGCAGTTCGAGATCTTCCCCGGCGAAGTCCATGCCCTCCTCGGCGAAAACGGCGCGGGCAAGTCCACCCTGATCAAGATCATGACCGGGGTCCACCAGCCCGACAGCGGCGAGTTATTCCTCGACGGCCAGCCGATCCGCTTCAGCAGCCCCCGCGCCGCGCAAGAACTGGGCATCGCCGCGATCTACCAGGAGCCGAGCCTCTTCCCCGACCTCGATATCGCCGAAAACATCCTGGTGGGCCGCCAGCCCATGCGCCGGGGCGCGGTCGATTGGAAGCGGATGGTTGGCGAAGCCCGCACCCTGCTGGAGCGGCTGGGGTTGAGCCTCGACCCGCGCACCAAAGCCCGCGAGTTGAGCGTGGCCCAGCAGCAGGTGGTCGAAATCGCCCGCGCTCTTTCCATTAACGCCAAAGTGCTGATTATGGATGAGCCGACCTCCTCGCTGACCTTGCGCGAGTCGGAAGACCTGTTCGTCATCGTGCGCCAACTGCGCGCGGCGGGCACCGCCATCGTCTTCATCTCGCACCGCCTGGAAGAGTTGTTCGCCCTGGCCGACCGGGTGACCACCCTGCGCGACGGCACCTACGTTGGCACCCGCGAGATGACCAGCGTGACCACCGACGACCTGATCCGCATGATGGTGGGCCGGAGCCTGGGCGAACTCTTCCCCAAGCAAACGGTCGAGCAGGGCGCGGTGCTGCTGGAGGTGGCGAACCTGAGCGTCGAGGGCAGCTTCTCCAACGTCTCGTTCCAGTTGCATCGCGGCGAGATCCTGGGCATGGCCGGGCTGATCGGCGCGGGCCGCACCAACGTCGCCCGCGCCCTGTTCGGCACTGAACCGGCCACGGGCGGCACGATCACCCTCGACGGCAAACCCGTCACCATCACCAGCCCCAGCCAGGCCCTGGCCCTCGGCATCGGCTACGTGCCCGAAGACCGCAAGGAACATGGGCTGGTGCTGAAGATGAGCATCGCCGACAACATCACCCTGCCGGTCCTGTCGCGCTTTGCCACCCTCGGCTGGCTCCGCAGCGACCAGGCGTTGCAGACCGCCCAGGCCGCCGCCGGCCGCATGGAAGTGAAGATGACCCGCGTGACCCAGCAGGCCGGGAATCTCTCCGGCGGCAACCAGCAGAAGGTGGTGCTGGCGAAATGGCTCGGCACCGCCCCCCGCGTGCTCATTCTGGACGAGCCGACGCGAGGCATTGATGTCGGCACCAAGGCGGCGGTCCACGCGCTGATGAGCAGCCTCGCCGCGCAAGGGCTGGCGATCCTGATGATTTCGTCTGAGTTACCCGAAGTCCTGGCGATGAGCGACCGGATCCTGGTCATGCGCGAGGGGCGCTTGACCGCCGAGTTCAGCCGAGCCGAAGCCACCCAGGAAACGATCATGGCCGCCGCGACCACGGCCTAGCCGTCCAGCACACGACAGGGAGTTCGGGATGAGCGCAAACGCCCAAGCCACAATCCGCCCGCGAGGCCGCCTGGTCCAGGCGGTGGTCCGCTTCCGCGAGGTGGGCATTATCCTCTTTATCGTCGTCCTCTCGGCCTTGGTCAGCCTGCGCAGCCCGGCCTTCCTTACCATCGACAATTTCCATGATATCCTGCTGAACATTTCGATCCTGGTCATCGTCGCCCTGGCCCAGATGATGGTCATCATCACGCGGGGTATTGACCTGTCGGTCGGCTCGATGATCGGGCTGACGGCGATGATGGTCTCGTTTATGGCCGTGGCCTTCCCTGCCATGCCCACCCCCCTGGCCGTCATCCTCGGCATGGGGTTGGGGGCGGCGCTCGGCGCGTTCAACGGGATGATCATCGTCGGCGGGGGAGTGCCGCCGATCATCGCCACGCTGGGCACCCTCAGCATCTATCGCGGGCTGATCTTCCTCTACAGCGGCGGCAAATGGATCAACGCCTTCGAGATGCCGCCCAGCTTCCGCGAGATCGCCAAAGGCACCCCGCTGATCGTGCCCAACCTGATCCTCTTTGCCATCGTCGTGGCTTGCGCGGTGTTCGCCTTCCTGACCTATACTCGCACCGGGCGCGACATCTATGCCGTGGGCAGCAACCCCGATGCGGCGCGGCTGGCCGGTATCCGGCGCGAGCGCATTATCTTCCTGGTCTACATGATCTCCGGCCTCTTGTGCGGGCTGGCCGGGGTGCTCTGGGCGGCGCGCTTCGAGGCCGCCCAGACCAATACGGCCATGGGCTTTGAGCTCCAGACGGTGGCCGCGCCGGTGGTGGGCGGGGTCAATATCTTCGGCGGCAGCGGCAGCGTGCTCGGGGTGATCCTGGGCGCGTTTCTGCTCGGCATCATCAATAACGCCCTCACATTAGGGCAGATCTCACCGTTCTGGCAACTGGCTGTGC